>JACPQP010000507.1 GCA_016190465.1 Chloroflexota bacterium | reverse complement strand
GGGCTCGCCCAACGCGGTGCTGACCGTCTGGGAGGTGGCCAGCCGGCGGGAGGTGCGGACGATCACGAACGCGCATCGGGTGCGGATGGTCGCGATGGCGCTTTCACCGGACGGACGCCTGCTGGCGTCAGGAGCGACGGACGACACCGCGAAGGTCTGGGAGGTGGCTACCGGGCAGCCGGTGGTCACGGTTGAGTGTGTGTCCTGGGTGGTGGGCGTTGCCTTCTCGCCCGATGGTCGTCTCCTGGCCATCGGCGGGCACAACGGCGCCATCAAGCTCCTCCAGGTGCCCGGCTGGGAGGAAGTCCGGGCGGTGAAGCACCCGAATCGAGTGACCGGTGTGGCGTTCTCTGCGGATGGGCGGTTGCTGGCGGCCGGGGCGATCGAGGGCACGGTGGCAGTGTGGGATGTGGCCACAGGAGACGAGGTGAAGGTATTCGCCTGTGGATCCTGCGTGAAGAGTGTGGCTCTGTCGCCCAACGGGCATCTGCTGGCGGCGGGGTGCATCGACGGGAGCGTGCGGCTGGCGGAGCTCCGGTCGGGCGTGTAGACCACAGGACTCCACTTGCCGCCCAAGCCCGGCCGCGGCACCTGGCACCTGCGAGCCCTCTGCTGCCACCTCGCGGCCTGCTCTCAGGCTTGGCGATCATCCATTCGGTCCACGAGGAAGACGGCATAGGTCCAGGAAGGCACCATCCCCCGTCGCTACTGATGAGCCAGGCGGCAAGATCAGCAGCTCGCCCTCACGACCACGATCTGGGGGTATCCCCGAGGCGTTGAAGGGCACCGACACGGACTCGGTCTCCCGCCCGTTGGCCGACGCGCAAACGATCGCCGACGTCGAGGCCTTCAACTGGCCATCGGGTAGCGACTGGGACTTCGCCGAACTGCGCGCCCGGCTGCTGGCCGACAGCACACACGCTCGCTTGAGCCCGAGCTGGATGCCGGTGTTTTCGCGGCTCTGCGAGCTATTCGGCCCGGCGGTGACCAATGGAGCGCGCGATGGTCTCGCTGTACACGAACCGGCCAGTGATCGAGGCGGCGCTGGCCCACCTGGACGAGTTCTCGACCGAGTTTTACCGGAACCTGCTCGAGACCTGCGGTGACCAACTGGAACTCTTCGGCCTGGGCGACGACTTCGCCGGCAACAGCGGGCTGCTCATTCATCCTGACCTGTGGCGCTCATTGTTCAAGCCACTGTACGCCAGGTGGCTGGGTATGGCCAAGGCGAGAGGGCTCGTCACATTCATGCACTCCTGTGGGCGTGTGGTTGAGGTCTTGCCCGACTTGATTGACGGCGGGATGGGAGATGACCGTCTCCCCTTCCAGATGGGCGAGAACGTCCTCCTCGCTCATCCACAGCGGGTGGTAGCGGTCCTCCAGCCAGAGGCGCGTCTGATCGCGGTAGTGGGGGCTGCCGAGGTGGGCCGACTGCCCCAGCGTCTGCACGGAGACCATCCGGTCCGGTCGACTCAGGTCGGCGAGAAAGCGGTAGGTCGAGCCCGAGATCACCGTGAAGGGTACCGTCAGGCCGTGGCCGGCGGCGCGGACCGTTTGGCCACCACTCGTCGGTAACGGCCCGGTGGAGAAGAGCGCCGCCAGCTCGGGCGTGGTCGCCAACGGGTGCGGGTGGGTGACCTGGTGCAGCTTCCCCCAGCGCCAGGCGCGCGGGTCCGGCCCGCCCCAGCGGGTAAGCGATTGCCGCGCGGCACCAAACGCCCGGCGTACCTCGTCGCCCGGATCGCCGGACGGGAACCAGGGGAGCGGCTCGCCCAGAAGCAGCCGTCGCCCAACCTCTCCCACCTTCGCCGCCGCGAACTCGACGAGTGGCTCGGGGAAGCGCGCCCGGGCCAGCGCGAGACACCATTCGGCCCAGAAGGCTGCCCAGATGGACGCGCCAACGCTCGCTACGCTGAACTCGCGATCCCAACGGCGAAGCGTGTGAGTCGCCTGCTGGACGATCGGATCATCGGCTGGCTCGACGAGCGCGAGGAGCGCCGGGACCAGGTCCCGGGCCCGCACACCATGGACGTCGGCCTGGACCGCGGCGACTTCCTCTGGCGCGAGGACATCCTTCGCCGTCAGACGCTCGCGGATGCGGTGCGCCCGGTAGCCATCTGACCAGGCGCCGCTCTCCAGATACCAGTGATCGCGGGTCCACGGGACGTTGTTCGCCGTTGCCACCCAGCCGCGGGGCGGGTTCGCGATGTGCGGCAGCTCGTCGAACGGGATGAGCCCATCCCAGGCGTCGTCGGGATCGCTCGCCCGGCGCAACCCGTAGCCCGAGCGGACGCGGCGCGGCACCAGTCCGGCGGCGTGGTAGCCCAAGTCGCCGGACGCATCGGCGTAGACGTAATTGAGCGGCGGGCACGGCCACTGGCGCAACGCGGCCAGCACGTCGGTTGCCGAGCGCGCTCGCAGCAGAGCCAGCGACGCCTCGAATCCGGACGGCACCTCCGCGCCGATCCAGCGCAGCGAGATGGGCGGCTCTGGCCCGCTGCCCATCGTCGAACCGCGCGGCAGCAGCTCACCGACGATCGGGCCGCGCACCGTGCGACGGATCTCGAGGATATCGTCTGGCTCGCCGGCGATGGCGATCCGCTGTCGCTCGACCTCGAAGGGACGCCAGGCATCTCCTTCGCGATAGTGATCGGGCCGGTCGGGGCCGATCTCCTCCTGGTAGAGGTCCCTCACGGTGATGGCGTGGTTCGTCAGGCCCCAGGCAACGGAGCGGTTGCGGCCGAGGTAGAGCCCTGGCGTGCCGATGTACACCGCGCCGGCCGCGTCGAACTCGGGGCAGGTCAACTGCGCTTCGAACCACTGGCTGGGCGCGCTGAACGGGTTGTGCGGGTCGCTGCACAGTGCCGGCGCCCCGGTCGTCGTGTGCGTTCCCCCGACCACCCAGTTGTTGCTCCCCTCGTCCGGCGATCCGCCGCCCCAGTTCCCGCCCCGGTTCCCGAAACAGCCCAAACCTGTCGGATGGCTCACTTCCGGCACGATCGTCTCGTCGCCAAGCTCCACCGCTTGAAAGGCGTCGAAGAGCGCCGGTGGGAGGGTCCGACGGGCGGCCTCGTACAAGATACTGGACTCCAGCCTTCCCGTCAGCGTCCACCACCGGTGCTTCCAGATGGCGATCGAGTCGGCCGGCCGCCACGGCGCTGGCTCGTAGCCCAGGATCTCGAACTCCACCGGCCGCCGGTCCCCGACCTGCTCCATCCAGCGGTTGATGCCCGCCGCCAGCGCCGCGAGCATCTCGCACACGTCGGCCGGGGCTGTCTCCCACGCGCGGTCGCCGACCGCGCCGATGCCAAGCGTTCGCACGGCCCGGTCGCTGGCCAGCGTGCGTCGGCCCAGTACGGCGGCCAGCTCTCCGCGCACCAGGCGGCGTTGGTAGTCGAGCTGCCAGAGGCGGTCCTGGGCCATCGCGTAGCCCAGGCCAAAGAAGAGATCCCGCTCGCCCTCGGCGGCGATGTGGGCGATGCCCCAGGAGTCCCGCCGGATGCGCACCGCCGCCTGCACCAGGCCAGTTGTCTCCTCGACCTTCCCGGCCGAGATAGGGAGCTTCGACCGGAAGTACGCTCGGGCCCAGCGCCGAAGCGTTGGCACGCCGATCCCGGCCAACGCCGCGACCTCCTGCGCCGGTTTGCCCCGCAGCCAGCTCAGGACAACAGCACGTCTCACTGCCACTCTCTCTCACCCCTTCGCGGCACCCCGTCGCCCGTTCCCACTCACTCCCCGACCGCCACCTCTCGTCCGGTCTCGGCCGAGCGGTAGATCGCATCCATGATGCGCTGGGTGTCCAGCAGCTCGCGGAAGCGAACCATCGGGGTGCGGCGCGTCCGGACGCAGTCGAGGAAGTCGCGGAGCACCGGCATCAGGGGGCTCGGCGGCGGATCCGCCGCCGGAAGCGCCGGCGTTATGTCGATCACCTGGGCACCATCCTCGACCTCGACCCGCAGCGGCAGGTAGTCGGCGCTGCCCCGGTCCGCGAGAAAGTGGATGCCCGTGGCGCGGGAGCACGGGTGCGTCAGCCAGTTGGCCTCGAGCGTCATCGTACTCCCGTTGGCGAACCGAACAAACCCGACGCCGAAGTCCTCGACATCCATGTCTTCGAGCCTGCCCTTCCAGGTGATCGGGGGGTTCGGCATGTGGCTCACTTTCTGGTAGAGAGCCCCAACCACCGCCACGGGCGTCGGGCTGCCGAGCATCCAGAGCGCCGCGTCCAGAATGTGGACGGCGGTCGCGTAGATCACTCCTCCCACTGACAGGTCCTTGCGGTGAAACACCCCACCGCCCGGAATGTTCATCACGTGGCCGCACCACACCCGGCTGTGGAAGACTCGGCCGAGACGACCGCTGGCGATCAGCTCGCGAAGGTAGGCCGCGGCGGGGACGTAGCGGGTCTGGAGCCCTATCGAGAGCAGGCGGCCGTGGCGACGGGCAGCCTCGACCATGGTCTCGGCCTCGGCCAGACTCGCCGCCAATGGCTTCTCGCAGAGCACGTCGGCGCCCGCCGCCAGCGCGTCGCGAGTGATGGCGCAATGAGACGCGGGGGGTGTGCAGACGCTGACCACCTCTGGGCGGTGCGCGTCCAGCAACGCGCGGTGGTCGGCATACCAGTGGGCCACCCCATACTGGGCCGCTGCGGCCGCGGCGCGGTCCGGGTTGGCGTCGCACACCCCGACGACCTCGACGTCGGGGAAGCGGGCGTAGTTCGCCAGGTGGTGATGGGTGCCATGCACGCCGCAGCCCGCGACCGCGACGCGCAGACGGGCGTTGGTCATCGCAAACACTCTCCTCGGAACATCGGAAATCGGCAATCTGCTTAAGCCTACTCGAACGAGCGCCCGTCTGTCCAGCGCGATGTGATAGACTTGGATAGCCTGATGGTGTGGTGTGCCGCGTGGACATTTCAACGATCATGTCGCTCCTGGCGGTCCTGGTTCTCGTCCTCGCCAACGGGTTCTTTGTCGCCAGCGAGTTTTCCCTGGTCAAGGTGCGGCGGAGTCGCGTCGAGCAGCTCATCGCTGAAGGGAACGTGCTGGCCCGGCGCGTCCGGGCTGCCCAGGACCGCCTCGACTCCTACCTTGCCGCGACCCAGTTGGGTATCACCATCTCGTCCCTCGGCCTTGGCTGGATCGGTGAGCCGGCGCTCGCCCAGGTGATCGAGCCTGTCGTCGACTTCCTGCCCGGCGAGCTACCATTTATCACCAGCCACGCCCTGGCCGTGGCGGTGGCGTTCGCCATCATCACCACGCTCCACATTGTGCTCGGCGAGCTGGCACCCAAGACGCTCGCGCTCCAGCGGGCGGAGCAGACGGCGCTCGTCGTCGCCGGGCCAACCGGCGTGTTCCTGTTCATCTTCCACCCGGCGATCGTGCTCCTTAATGGCCTGGGGAACGGGATCGTGCGGCTGCTCGGGCTTCGGCCAGAGAAGGGTGAGGAGCTCGTCCACACGGTGGAAGAGCTGAAGCTCCTGGTCACCGCGGGACGCGAAGCGGGCGTGCTGGAGGAGGTCGAGGAGGAGATCGTCGAGAAGGCGCTCGACTTCGGCGAGCGGCAGGTGCGCGAGGTGATGGTGCCCCGAACCGAGATGACGGCGATCGAAGCCGATGCCTCGCTCGGCGAGGCTCTCAAGTGTGCGGCTGACTCCAATCACACCCGGCTGCCTGTCTACGAAGGCTCTATCGACCAGATTGTCGGCCTGATTCACCTGAAGGATCTGGTGCGGGCGATCGAGGGCGGCGCTCCCCGAGAAGCGCCTATTCGCCCACTGCTCCGCCAGGCCGTCGTCGTGCCGGAGACGGCGACGTTCGATGCCGCTCTGTCGCAGATGCGGGCCGCTCGCTCGCAGATGGCGATCGTCGTGGACGAGTACGGAGGCACGGCCGGCCTCGTCAGTATCGAGAACATCGTCGAGGAACTGATCGGACACACCCCCACGGAATACGGCGCCGAGGTCCCGGAGATCCAGCCTCAGCCCGACGGCTCGGTGATCCTCAGCGGCATGCTCTCGGTGAGCGAAGCCAACGAGCACCTCGAGCTATCGCTCAACACCGAGGAATACGACACCGTCGGCGGTGTCATCTTCGGCGCGCTGGGCCGCAAGGCCGAGGTGGGCGATGAGGTGGAAGTCGACGGCGCCCGGTTTCGCGTCGAGGCGCTCGACGGCCTGCGGATCGACCGGGTCCGCCTGCTCCCGCGGCCGGCGCCCGAAGACCTGGCGGACCAGTTGAACGATGAGTGACCATGAGTGAAAGGAGCTGTACCGTGGCCACGTCTCCCGGTGCCTTCACACCGCTCGCCAATCCCGCCCTTGCCAATCTCGGCAATGAGGTGTTGCGCGACTACTACGGTTTCTGGCCGACCACCGCCGCCGCGCTTGGTCTCCACGCGTATGACGGCCAACTCCCGGACTTCAGCCTCGGCCACGTCGCGCAGCGCGAGGCGACGCTTCGCCGCCAGATTGCCCGGCTCGACGCGCTGGTCGATAGCTCGCTCGCGCCGGACGATCTCCTCGACCGTGATCTGCTCCGGGCGAATCTGGCGCTCGAGCTCTTCCAGTGGAGCCAGCTTCGCTCGCACGAGCAAGAGGTGATGCTGTACCTCAACGTCGTCGACGCCAGCAACTACATCAAGCGCGACTACGCCCCGCTCGCCGACCGCGTCCGGTCCCTGACAGCATTCGTGCGCGCCGTCCCCGATCTCCTGAGCACTGCCCGCGCGACGCTCGAGCCCGCGCTGCCGCACCCGCATCTGCGCACGGCGCAGGAGATGGTCCAGGGCGCGATCACTTTCCATCGTGGCGACCTCGCGGCGGCCGTCGACAGGGTCGGCGAGGCCAGCCTGATCGATGGATTCGCGCGGGTGAATCAGACCGCGGTCGACGCATACCTGGAGTTTGACCGCTTCCTCGAGAGTCGCCTGCGCGGGCCGGATGCGCCGTTCGCGATAGGCGACCAGAACTATCGGACGATGCTGCGCTGTGGGGAGATGGTCGGCCTCCCGCTTGAAGAGCTCGTGCGCATCGGCGAAGCGGAGCTACGCCGCACCCACGACGCCTACGCGGAGGCGGCCGCCCGGATCGATCCGTCCCTCCCCGTTTCCGAGGTCGCCCGCTTACTCGCGGCCAATCACCCATCGGCGGAGGATCTCCTCGTGGAGACGCGGGCGATGCTCGACGGCCTGCGCCAGTGCGTGATCGACCGCGGGCTGGTGACGATCCCACCCGGGGGCAACCTCCGCGTCGAGGAGACTCCTCCCTTCCTGCGCTGGGCGTTCGCGATGATGGATCCCCCGGGCCCCTTCGAGGAGCGGGCGACCGAGGCGTTCTACTACGTGACGCCGGTCGAGCCGGAGTGGACGGACCAGCAGAAAGAAGAGTGGCTGGGCAAGTTCGACCGAGCGACGCTGTGGGACGTCTCGGTGCACGAGGCCTATCCCGGCCACTACGTCCACCTGTCGTTCCTCAGAAGCATCCCCTCGTGCGTTCGGCAGACGTTCCTGGCCTACTCGTTCGTCGAGGGATGGGCGCACTACTGCGAAGAGCTGATGCTGGACGCGGGGTGCGGTGGCGATGACCCGAGGCGCCGGTTGGCCCAGCTCGGCGAGGCGCTGCTGCGCCTGGCCCGGTATCTCAACGCCATCCGCATGCACACGGCCGGGCTCTCGGTCGCCGAGGCGACGCGGTTCTTCCAGGAAGAGGCGTTCATGGACCACCTCCCGGCTCAGAAGGAGGCCGAGCGCGGCACCTTCGACCCCGGCTATCTGAACTACAGCCTCGGCAAGCTGATGGTCCGCAAGCTGCGCCGCGACGTCGAAGCCGAGCGCGGCCCGGCGTTCCAGTTGCGGGCCTTCCACGACGAGCTGCTCTCGCTGGGCGGCCCGCCGATCCCGTTGGTGCGGCGCCGCCTGCTCCGGCACGACGACGGTGTTCTCCTGTGACTCACCTGACCGACTGCGAGGCTGGGTGAACGGAACCACAGATGAACACAGATGAACACAGATGAGCATCAGCATCGCGGTCGTCGGCGCCGGCCACTGGCACGCCGGCTCGATCCACGCCCCGAACTTGCAGGCGGCGGGCGCGACGCTCATCGCGGCGAGCGCTGGCGGGGGCGAGGGCGCGGAGCAATTCGCCAGACAGTTCGGCGTCCCGTTCTATCCGGATTACCGGCGAATGCTCGACGACGTTCGGCCCGACTTCGTGCTGGCGATGGCCCGACACTTCGATGCGCCGGCCGTGCTGGCCGAGCTGGTCGAGCGTGGCCTGCCGGCCATCTTCGAGAAGCCACTGGGCCTGCGGGCGGATGATGCGCGTGAGATAGTGGCGCGCGCCCGACGGCAGGGTCAGTACATCGCCGTGCCGCTCATCAACCGGTTCAGCCCGGTCTTCGACGCGCTTGCCGACCGGCAGGCGATGGGACAGGTAGGCTCGGTTGTCCACGCCCACTTTCGGGTCATCAATGGGCTGCCCGAGCGCTACGCCATCGACGGGGTCCACTGGATGCTTGATCCCGCCACGGCTGGCCCCGGATGCCTGCTGAACCTGGGCATCCACGCGATAGACGCCTTTGCCTGGCTGGTGGGCGAGCCGATCGAGGTCGTCAGCGCGGTGGCGCGCACGGCGGGCGAGATTGCGGCGGTACGTGCGTCTGGCTCCATTCATCCGGCCCTGCCCGTCTACGCGGCGGCGACGCTGCGCTCGGCGAGCGGAACCGTCGGCACGATCGAGGCCGGCTACACGGTGGCGTCGCTAGCCGCGGGGGGCGACAGCGAGTGGCGCATCGCCGCCGAGGGCGCCTACCTCCTCGACCGCGAGGGCACGCTGGCCATCACGACGCCCGAGGTGCGCACGACCACACGACAGCCGAGCACGACGAGCCGCGAGCGCTACGCGAGGTTCGCCGAGGTCGCGCTGCGACGCTGGCAGAGTGGCGAGACGCCACCGATCGACCTGGACGACTGCCTGCGAGCAATGGAGGTGATCGACCGCGTAGCCCAGGCGGCTGGCTGGACTTCACCCCCTCCCCCCTCGCTCACTTCAGGGGAGGTATCGCGGTAGGGGGGAGGGGCCCGGCGACTGATGAACGGCAACGGATTGATCGGGCGCGAGGAGGGCGGCCACGGG
>JACPQP010000506.1 GCA_016190465.1 Chloroflexota bacterium | reverse complement strand
TTCCTCTGGCGCGATCTTGCCGACGCGAGCCTGCTCGCCGGCATTCGGCGCCGCGATCGATGGCCGTTGCCCGACACTGGCTCCGTGGACGCGGCGGGCCTGTCGCAGGGACGCGAGAGGATGATCGAGTACCTCATCCCGCGGGCAGCCCGAGAGCTTTACCGTGAACTGAGGACGCTGGCTGCCACGAAACGGCTTGGCGAGCTGGCGGATGTGGGGATCGGGTATGTGACCGGAGCAAATGACTTCTTCCACCTTGATCCAGGAGAGGCGCAACTCTGGGAAGTCCCGGAGGCTTTTCTGAGACCGGCTGTCCGCCGAGGCCGGGCACTGCTCGGACTGCGGTTCACTCACGCTGATTGGCGTAACGCGGTGGAGACCGGGGAAGCGGGATACCTGCTGGCCATCGAGCCGGACGCGGATCTTCCGCCAGGCGTTCGCAGATACTTAGAGAACGGAGAAGCGCAAGGCATATCCAGGACTTACAAGTGTCGTAGCCGATCGCCGTGGTATTGCGTACCGCACGTCTACCAGCCTGACGCCTTTCTCACGTATATGAGTGGCGTTACCCCTCGTCTGGTTGCCAACGAGGCCGGAGTGGTCGCACCGAATAGCCTGCATATCCTTCGCCTCCATCCTCACAGCGTGTTGAGGAGCGACGCAATTGCGGCCCTCTGGCAGACCTCCCTGACTCGCTTGAGCGCCGAGATCGAGGGCCATGCGCTGGGTGGCGGGATGCTGAAGATCGAACCAACCGAAGCAGAGAATGTTGTCGTCGCCTCGGCGCAGCTTGGCCATGATGCCCTGCTGAAACTGGCTAGGGAATTGGATTCACTCATAAGAAGTGGTGATGATGCAACTGCTCAAACCCGCGCTGACGATGAGGTCTTGAAGAAGGGCATCGGATTGAGCGAGAGCGACTGCCGTCGGCTACGAATGGCGGGCGATACACTACGAAACAGAAGATACTCCAGAGGTACGGCGGAATGAGCTTGCTCGACGCCGTGATCGCCACGGGGTCGCTACCGCCCGACAGTGTCGCCCAGGCACAGAAGAAGCGGTATTCCGAGGTACTCTCCAGTCATCTGGCAGTGGAGGTCGGCGACGGCTTGCGTGCTGTCGGCTTCCCGAACGTGAAGCCCGTTCGGGGCGGGCCTGGCGAAAGAGCATTTCAGGGCGGCCTTGGACCGAAGAAGGTGGACGTGAGCTATGCTGACGAGCAACATGGGCTGATGCTGGCCGTGTCCATAAAGAGCATCAACTTCGCCCCATTTGGCAAGAACCTCAAGAATCGCTTCGCGGATCTCTGTACGGAGGCAATCACGCTACACATGCGTTTCCCCTACGCGGTAGTCTGCGCCTTGTTCGTTTTCCCACTGGCAGCCAACGAGGATGTGACACCCGGGCGAACTCTTTCGACGTTTCGGCGAGCAACCAAGCTCCTCGCGACCATCAGTGGACGCCAGGAATACACGGATCCGGGCGAGAAGTTCGAGAACGTCACCACGATGCTGTTTCGACCGGTCACCGGAGGCGGACTACAGCCCGAGGCGAAGCTCGTGAACTGCGACACCCAGAGAGAGATGAGCGAGGAGGAGTACTTTCTGCTGCTGCGAGGGATCTATAACGTCCGCAATCCCCACGCTACCCTTGGAGAAGAGCGTGATGGCAACCTCGATGAGGCATAGTGTCTGATACCAATGGCGTATGTAGCGACTACCTTCCGACGCCGCAGTGTGCTCGCGGGACCCTGGCGCCTGGCGCGACTCGTGGCCTCACCTAACGCAATTGGTATGACATAGTCCTTGCGCGCGCCTACCGGCGGCGATTACACGGTCCTCCCAGAGGAACACCAAGTCATCGGGCTGGAGGTGGCACTTGAACCGTCCCCACGTCGCCGTTCTGATCGATACGACCATCCAGCGCCGGGTGCTGGACAACGCGAGCTGGGAGGCGCTTCGGGCGTTCGCCGACGTTCGGCGGAACCCACACAACCGCCCGCTGGTCGCCGAGGAGCTGGCGGCTCTCCTGGCGGACGCCGACGGCGCCATCAGCGGGTGGGGAGTCGGTCGGCTGGATGAAGGAGTGCTGGCGGGCGCCGACCGCCTGCGGATCGTCGCCCACTCGGCGGGCTCGGTGAAGCCCATCGTCTCCGAGGCCCTCTGGGCGCGTGACATCCGGGTCACCAGCGCGGCGGCCGGCATCGCCCAGGACGTCGCCCGGACGACCGTCGCGCTGATGCAGATAGCGATCAAGCGGATCTGGCAATACGCCCGCTGGACGCGGCAGGGCGGCTGGAGGGACGCTCCTTTTGGCCCCGCCGACGAACTGACGGGCAAGACCGTCGGCGTGATCGCGGCGTCACACGTCGGGCGGAACGTGATCGCGCTGCTGCCGCACTTCGCCGTGGGACGCGTCCTCCTCGGCGATCCGTACGTCTCCGCCGAGCGGGCCGCGCAGCTTGGTGCGACCAAGGCCGACCTCGATACGCTGATGAGTGAGTCCGACATCGTGACCTGCCACGCGCCGACGACTGCCGAGACGCGCCACCTGATCAACGCTGGGAATCTGCGACTGCTGAAGAACGGCGCCATCTTCATCAACACCTCGCGGGGGTGGCTGGTGGACGAGGTCGCGCTGATCGCCGAGCTCCGGACCGGGCGCATCTTCGCCTGTCTCGACGTGACGGACCCCGAGCCACCGTCGGTCGACAGCGAGCTGCGCCGCCTGGACAACGTGATCCTGACCCCGCACATCTCGGGCTGCGTCACCCAGTGTCATCACCTCGGCCGGATGGCGGTCGAGGAGTTGCGCCGCTACTTCGCCGGTGAGCCGCTGGTCCACGAGGTGACCGCGGAGATGCTGTCGCGCATTGGCTGAGAGGGAGTTGGATGAGCGAACACCTTTATCCGGTCAGTGGCAAGATGGACCTGCGCGACCGCGTGGCGATCGTGACGGGAGCGGCGCGCGGGATCGGGCAGGCGATCGCGCTGGCGCTGGCGCGCGAGGGCGCCGACGTGGTGATTGCCGACGTCATTCCAGCCGAAGAGACGGCCGCCGGCGTGCGCGCCCGGGGCCGGCGGGCGCTGGTCGTCCCGACCGACGTGAGCAAGGCTGCCGATGTCGAGCGGCTGGTCGACGCGACCGTCGGCGAGTTCGGCCGAGTCGACATCCTGGTCAACAATGCCGGGACCGTCCAGCGCGTCAGCCTGGAGGACCTCACCGAGGAGCTCTGGGATCGCGACCTCGACGTCATCCTGCGCGGCGCCTATCTCTGCACGCGCGCGGTATATCCGCACATGAAGCGGCAGCGCTACGGGAAGATCGTCAACGTCAGCTCGGTCTCCGGAAAGATTGGCGGCGCGGTGTCGAAGGCGGAGGGCGCGGCCGAGCCAGGGAAGGGGCGGAGCGGCGCCGCCTACGCCGCGGCGAAGGGTGGGGTGATCGCCTTTACCCGCTGGGTGGCGAAGGACGCGGCGCGCTCCGGCATCTGGGTCAACTGCGTCTGCCCCGGGCCGGTGCGGACCGAGCTGGCCCGGGGGTTCGACTACGGCGTCGAGGCCAACCCGATCCCCCGGATGGGCGAGCCCGAGGATGTCGCCGAGGCAGTGGTCTTCCTGGCCTCGAACGCGGCGAACTTCATCTGCGGGGTTGCCCTCAACGTGGATGGGGGCCAGGTGATGGATTGATTGGTCGCCCTCAACAGCGCCGGAGCCGGCGGAGCAGCGGCCACGCGAGCACGAGCGCGACCACGATCCAGAGCCAGCCGCCCGGATCGCCGGCCCCGCTGCCGACCCCGGTTGGGCGAATGCGCAGGACGGGCAGGCCCCTGGTCCGCTCGCGCAGAACCTCGTCCGGGGCGGTGAACGGGTTGAACCCGAGGAAGAACCCGGCGAAGCCCCCGTTCTTCAGGATCTGGCGGACCGCGCGCGCCGACTCGTCGGGGTCAGCTACCTCCTCCACGACGCCCGACAGCGGGCCGCTGGGGAGAAGGATTTCGACGTGGGGGTCCGCCCGCAGGTTCCGATACCAGTGGGCGGCCCGACCGAATCCGGCCAGGCAGTAGACCTGGCCGTCGACGATGGCGTAGTTCAGCGGGGTGTGGCGCACCCGTCCGGTTTTCCAGCCGCGGGCCTTGAGCACCATGATGTAGCCCGTGAACGGGTTGCCGATGAACGGCCCGAGACCGAGCCGGAACATCGGCACCATGAGGAACCGGTTGATCAGGCCAAAGATCGATCGCATACGTCAGTCACCGTTCTTGCCCGCGGCGACCTTGGGCGGCGCGATGGTCAAAAGCCCGCCGAACTTCCGGTACTCGTCCAGCCGGCAGGAGTGCACCAGCTTCCCCTCGAAATAGGTCATATCCGGGCAACTGTCGCAGTGGTCGACCCGGCCATCTTCGAGCAGGTCAGGCGCCTGGATGATCCCGATGCTGACGCCGTGGACCGGCTCGAGGAGCAGTCGAAGCGGGTTCCTCAGATACCAGCCGAGGACCGGGCGCATCGCCGGATCGAAGAGGGACAGGAGCAGCGCCTTCTTGCCGAGCTGGAGGTCCTTGCGGTAGACGAAGTACGTGCCGTAGAGGAAGTGGTGCATGGCCTGAGCGAACTCGGCGCTCTTCGGCCCGATGTGTCCGACGACATGATGCCGCGAGCAAACCAGCACGGCGGCCAGCCATTTGATCGAGGTGTGGAGCTGCGTCCCACCGAGATAGGCGCACGCCTCGTACTGGGGAAACTCCCGTTTGATCAGCTCGTAGACGTCGGCGGAGGTGATGCCGATGTCCTCGGGCGAGTCGCTGGTGGCGTAGCCCAGCGTGCTCTGGTCCATGTGAACGCGCTGATCGCCGGCGCTGTACTCCCCGGTCGTCAGGGCGCCCCGGTAGGTAATGAACGTGGCGCCGTGCACGATCTTCCGGTTCTTCAGGGTCCAGCGGATGAGATCCGGTATGTACTGCAAGTTGTCGCGGTACGCGGTGATCCCGAACCCGCACGGGATGCCCCCGACCGAAGCCACCGTGTCGGCCAGTTGCTGCCGCACCTCGCAGAGCTCGAGCTCGTTCTTTCCCCGCCAGCCCGGCCGGCCCTGCTGCGAGTCGACGTGGAAGCCGATGCCGACCAGGTGGGCTCGCTTCAGGTCGCGCATCAGGTCGCGGTTCAGACGCAAGCCGTTGCTCAGGATGTGGGGCTTGATGCCGAGACCGCTGATGAAGGCGACGATCTCGACGATCTCGGGGTGAAGCAGGCACTCCCCCCCGGCGATGGAGATGTTGTCGCAGTTGCGCCAGTGCTTGAGGAAGCGCACCTCCTCCTTGAGCTGCTCGAGGGACTTGTGACCTTCCAGCCGCTGCCGATAGCAGCCACGACAGTGAAGGTTGCAGGTGTCCGTCACCTCCAGCCAGCCGATGGGATTGTCGTTCAACGACCAGGGCAGCCGGTACAGATTCCTCTTGTCGATCCCCATCCGTCTCCTGTTCTCCTGTCTCTCCCCCATTTCCGTTCCGCCTTCAAGAGGCGCACGATCATTGGCAGATTGTCGCACAACGGCCCATCGAGCGCTAGACCGGTGTTGCGGGCATTCTGACGGCTGCCGTGGTAAGATAGTTGTCGGGTTCGATTGGCTGAGTGCGGCCGTCTCTGATGCCGGAAGGCGTTGAGCAGGATCCGTCCCGCTGGTTGCCCGATCACACGAACACGTGCGGCCGTCTCTGATGTCGGAAGGCGTTGAGCAGGATCCGTCCTGCTGGTTGCCTGATCATACCAACACGCGGCGCATCTTTCACGATGGCGCCGGGCAGCCGGAGCGCCTGGAGGCGCTCACAGACTGGTATTCCCGTCGGCCCGAGCTGGCGCGCGTCCTGGTGTCGTCGGTCGATCACCTGTGGCAGGCGATTGTCACTTGCGGCGAGAGCGGCGCCTCCGATCTCAGGCCCGGCGCCGACGAAAAGCGTGCCCTGCTGGCCCACGCGGGGCTGCTCCGAGGCATTAACCTGGCGATGATCGTCTCCTGGCGGCCGAGCGGGGATACGCCGGTCGAGCTCGAGGTGTTCTACCCGGGCTTTCTCGCCTTCGCCGAGGCCAGCGTCGTGTCGCTGGTAGCCCGGGCGATCACGGGAGAGTCAGGGGCCTCGCCAGACAGTCGGGCCTACGTTCACGAGGTCGCGGCCCGCTCGCGGCTGCTCCTGGCCACGGCGCTGCGCCGCGGCTACGGCGCTGGTCTCGCAATCGACGCTGGGACGATCGAGCCGGCCGGCGTCGCGCCGGCCGTTGGCCAGACAGCCATCGCCCTCGCCTCGATCGTGCCGACGGCACTGCGCTCGCTGGGCCAGACCGCGCTGGCGGATCCCGAGACCCGTTCGGCCGTCAAGACGGCGGTGCTCGCCGATTCGCGCCGCCGACCGCTGGCCATCCCGGCCAACATCGCCCGCTACTCCCCGCCGTTCCTCACGCTTATGCTCGGCTCGCTGCTGCGCCGATGGATGGAGGTGGGCCTGGCTACCGGGGAGGCCGGCGCCGGGATCGCGCCGCTCGCCGGTTGCCTGGACGACCTGGCGTGCGCCTGGGCCCGGATCGAGCTCGACCAGGTCGCGGGCCACCTCGAGCACTCGCTCGAGCTGCGACTGTTCCTCGCCGACCTCACTCTGACCGCCACCGCCGCCGGCTGGCAGATGTCTCGCCTGATCGCGGCGGCGCCATTCGCGCCGGAGGTCTCGGCGGTCCCCCTGGCGAACCAGCACGAGCGGCCAGTGTAAGGCACTTGGAGGAAAATCGTGAGCATCATAGGCCACAAGCAAGGCAGTTGCTCGCGTTGACACCGGACCAGCCACCGAGTACGCTGCACCCGCGCACTGCCGGTCGGCGGGCCTGTGCGAACGGTGGAGGGGGGAGGTCGGGTCCCCCCTCCCCGCGACGGGCCCGGCTCAGGAACGGCGGGCCAGGGGGTTAGGTCCTCCCCGATCGGGGTCGAGAGTGAACGGCGAGCTATGGCCCTACCAGCACTACCTGCGCCGGAACCTGGCCGCGGTGGCCTCGTGGGAGCTCGTCTGGGGCTTTGGCGCGGCCGGCATCTCGAATAGCATCATTCTGGCGTTTCTCGCCCAGCTTACCGAGTCGAAGGCCCTCATCGGCGCGCTGAACGTCACCTATCTGCTGGCGCTGCCGGGACTCCTCATCGCCAGCTACCTCAACCAGCGGCTGCGCTCGCGTCGCGCCGTCGTCGCGGGCCTCCACGCCCTCCAGGTCAGCGCGTGGCTCGCAGTCGGCCTGATCACCCTGCTCGCCGGCGATCGGCTGGGCTCATCGCTCGTCTACCTCGTCTTCGCGGCGCATAGCTACATCTACGTCGTGAACGGCTTTCTCGTCGCCCCGACCTACGAGCTGCTGAGCGGGGTCTTCGAGCAACGCTGGGGGATGGCCCAGGGCGTCCAGGTGTTCGTCAACCGCCTGTCGGGTACGGCCGGGGGCCTGGCGGCGGCCGCTCTGCTGGCCACGGTAGCCTTCCCGTCGAACTTCGGCTGGACCTTCGTCATCGCCGGGCTGTGTCTTGTCCTGAGCAACGTGAGTGTGCTGTTCCTGATCGAGCCGCCGCCGCGACCGCCCGCGCAGCGTCAACCCCTGCTCCCCTATCTCTTCAACCTGGGACGGCTGATCCGCCGCGACCGTCCGTTCTGTCTCCTGCTCATCGTGACCGGCGTCATCGCCTCGATCCAGATGGTGCAGGGGTTCTACGTCGTCTTCGCGCTCGAGCGCCTCCACCTCGACCCGAGCTACGCCGGCATCTTCGTCGCGATCACCTTCGCCACCAACGGCATCGGCGGCCTGATCCTCGGACCGCTCGGCGACCGGGTTGGGCACCGGCTCGTCATGCTGTGGTCGCTGGGGCTGCACGTCCTCTCGTTCGTCGCGGTGATCGTGATGCAGTCGGCGGTCGAGTTCTATCTGGCGCTGGGCATCTCGTCCATCGGGACGATGGGGGCCGCCATCGCCCAGGCCAACCTCGCCGTCGGCTTTGCGCCGGCCGGCGAGAAGGGCGCGTACAGCGCGCTGACCCGACTGGTCACCGCTCCCGCCACCGCGCTGAGCATGCTGCTCGCCGGCCTGAGCATCGACCTCGTCGGCTTCGCCGGCGTGTTCGCCGCCAGCCTGCTGCTCCCCCTTGCCGGCATCGTCGCCACCCTCCGCTTCGCCGACCCACGCCACGTCGCGCAGCCGGTGCGGTGAGCCAGCGCCGATTTCAGTTGAGAGTTCAGATTGAAGAAGACCGTCCGTCGGGAGCTGCCCAGCCCCACCCCCTACCCCCCTGGAGGGGGAAGGGGGCGAGGGGGTAGAGGGGGTCCGGTCGCTAGAGCTGGTACGCCACCTCGCCGTGCTGCGTAGCATCCAGCCCGGCCACCTCCTCCTGCTCGTGCACGCGCAGGCCCACGAGGACGTCGACCACCTTCAAGAGGACGAAGGTCGCCGCTCCGGCGAAGACCCACGTCGCGACGACAGCCACGAGCTGGATCAGGAACTGCTGCGGATTGCCATAGAACAAGCCGTCTTTCCCGGCCTCGTTCACCGCGACGGTGGCGAACAGGCCAGTGGCGAGCGCACCCCAGGTTCCGCCAACCCCGTGGCAAGCGAAGACGTCGAGCGCATCGTCGAAGCCGAGGCGCTTCTTCGCCTGCACGGCGAGGTAGCAGAAGAGCCCGGCGCCGAGACCGATGAGGATCGACGCCGCGGGGGTCACGAATCCCGCGGCCGGCGTGATGGCGACGAGGCCGACCACGGCACCGGCCGCGGCGCCCAGGACACTCGGCCGGCCACGGTGGGCCCAGCTCACGGTCATCCAGCTCAGAGCGCCCATCGCCGCGGCGGTGTTCGTCACGAGGAAGGCGTTAACCGCCAGGCCATTTGCCGCGAGCGCACTGCCCGCGTTGAAGCCGAACCAGCCAAACCACAGGAGCGCCGCGCCGAGCACGGCCATCGTCGCGTCGTGCGGCTCCATCGGCTCGTCGCCGTAGCCCAGGCGCCGGCCCAGGACGATCGCCGCGACGAGCGCGGAGACGCCCGAGCTGATGTGGACGACCGTGCCACCCGCGAAGTCCAGCGCACCCAGCGCCCTGAGCCAGCCACCGTCGCCCCAGACCCAGTGGGCGATCGGGTCATAGACAAGCGTGGCCCACAGCACCGTGAACAGCGCGAACGCCTTGAAGCGCTTCCGCTCGGCAAACGCTCCGGTGATCAGCGCCGGGGTGATGACGGCGAACATCGCCTGGAAGATCATGAACAGCGAATGCGGGATGGTCGGCGCATAGGTGGGATTCGGCTCAGCGCCCACCCCGTTCAGACCGAGCCACTCCAGGCCGCCGATAATGCCGCCCCGATCCGGGCCGAACGCCAGGGTGTAACCCCAGAGCACCCACTGCACGCTGATCAACGCGAGAATGAAGAACGAGTGCATGATCGTCGCCAGCACGTTCTTGCGCCGGACCAGGCCGCCGTAGAAGAACCCGAGCCCCGGCGTCATCAACATCACGAGAGCCGTTGCAACCAGGACCCAGGCGGTATCGCCCGCACTGATCTTATCCACCGTCCGACCAACCTCCTTACCAGGTTCTTGACCAGATTTCTTCCTAAGTAGGTATCAGGAAGTTTTTGATGGTTTTGGGGACACCCCAAACCCCGCCAGGACGGGCTCCGCCCTTCCTGGACCTTCCCGGGACGCAGGTGACCTTTCCGAGACCTGCTTAGATCAGGTA
>JACPQP010000049.1 GCA_016190465.1 Chloroflexota bacterium | reverse complement strand
GGCTTCGGCGTGAAGTCCCTGGCGCTCTTCGGCTCGGTGGCCCGCGACGAAGCCGGGCCGGAGAGCGACGTCGATGTGCTGGTGGAGTTCGACGGTCCTCCCACGTTCGACCAGTACATAGGCCTGAAGCTCTATCTGGAGGATCTCCTGGGTGCGCACGTGGACCTGCCAGTCTGCGGACGCTCCGGCCACGGGTCCGGTCGCCCGTCGAGCGAGAGGCGATCCGTGTCGCGTGATTGGCGCCTGTATCTGGAGGACATCCCCACCCGACAGTACGCCGACCCCCACGCCGCCCGTTCCTGGCGTGCGCGCGGTCCCCCCGGTATAATCCTGACCGATACGGGGACGCGACGGGGCGACGCGGCGACGGGGGGACAGTTTGGACCACGAAGGGCGCGAGACGTTTGGACCACGAAAGGCGCGAAACGAGCGCGAAAGGCGCGAAAGGGCGAGGGGGGCATGTATCGGCGGCGCTTCGAGCGGCTGGTCCAGCGGGCAGTGCGCCAGATCCCATCGCCGCTGCGGGCGATGATGGACAACGTCGCCATCGTCGTCGAGGCCGAGCCGTCGCCGGAGCAGCTCGCCGAGACCGGCCTGCCACCGGGCGAGACGCTGCTTGGCCTGTACCAGGGCGTGCCGCTGACCGAGCGGGTGGCCAGCCAGGCGTTCCTCCTGCCGGACAAGATCACCATCTTCCAGCGCCCGATCGAGGAAATGGGCCGATCCGACCAGGAGATCATCTGGCACATCCGGCGGACCGTGATCCACGAGGTCGCCCACCACTTCGGCATCGACGACGCCCGCCTCCGCGAGCTGCGGTGGGGCTGAGGCATGTGAGGCATAGAAGAAGCAGACGGGAACCGCAGATGAAGTCTCGCGCCTTCGTCCGCGGGGCCGGCTGGCCTACCTAGACAGGATGTTGATGGCCACCACCAGGCAGCAACTGTTCGTCGTGTCGCACACGCACTGGGACCGGGAGTGGCACCAGCCGTTTCAGCGGTTTCGGCTGCGGCTCGTTCAGATGATCGATGACCTGCTCGCGCTCCTGGCCGCCGACCCCGACTTTCGCCACTTCACGCTGGATGGGCAGAGTGTGGTGGTCGAGGACTACCTGGCCGTCCGACCGGAGCGGCACGCCGAGGTAGCGCGCCACATCCAGAGCGGGCGCCTGCTCACCGGCCCCTGGTACGTGATGCCCGACGAGTTCCTGGTCAGCGCCGAGTCGCTGGTGCGCAACCTCCTCCGGGGGACCCGGCTGGCCCGGGAGCTGGGCGAGGTTATGTCCATTGGCTACTTGCCCGACTCGTTCGGCCACATCGCCCAGTTGCCCCAGATCCTGCGGGGCTTCGGCATCGACACCGCCGTCATCTGGCGCGGGGTGGGCGGCCAGGGTCGGCACACCGAGTTCTCCTGGCGCGCCCCGGACGGCAGCGCCGTGCTGGCGATCTACCTCCGCCAGAGCTACAACAATGCGGCGCACCTGCCGACCCGCGCCGACGATCTGCTCCACCGGATTGCCGAGATTCGCCGGGCGCTGAGCCCCTATGCGACCACGCCGAACCTGCTCTTGATGAACGGCGACGACCACCAGGTCGCCCAGGCGTCGATCGGCGGGGTCATCCGGCTCGCCAACGCCCGGCTGCGCGACGCCGAGCTGATCCACGCCACGCTCCCCCAGTACGCTGCCCGCGTTCGGGCGATGGCCCCGAGCAACGGGCCGTGGGAGACCCTGGAGGGTGAGTTTCGCTCGTCGGAGCTGGCCCACCTGCTCGCCGGCATCCTCTCCACGCGCATCGGGATCAAGCAGCGCAACGCCCAGTGCGAGGACCTGCTCGAGCGCTGGGCCGAGCCCTTCTCGCTCTACGCTGGCCTGGTGGAGTATCTGGGCCCGCCCAGGGCGACGGGGCGACACGGCGATCCGGGAACGCGGGGACACGCGGATGGGACGACGAGAGACGCGGAGATGGCGACACCGAACGGGGAAACCGGGACACGGCCGTGGGGGGACGACTCTGACGCCCCGTCGCCCCGTCGCCCAGCCGAGCCACGGGCCACGTCGCGCCCGGATGGCCTGGTCGGCGAGGGCGCCCGGCAGTTCCTGCGGCTCGCCTGGCAGCACCTGCTCCACTGCCAGCCGCACGACTCGATCTGCGGGTGCAGCGTCGACCAGGTCCACGAGGAGATGGCGGTGCGCTTTGACACGGGTGAGCAGGTGGCCCGGGAGGTGGCTGACCATTCTCTCCGTCTGCTGGCGAGCCGGGTCGACACCGCCCGGCTCTGGTCGGTTACCGGCGAGCGCTGGCCCCGCGCCTCTGGCGAGAACGCCAGAGGCGCGGCTGCGCTCCGGCTACCGCGGGGCGCGGCGCCGGATGCGACCGCGGTCGTCGTCTTCAACAGTGAGGGCGGCCCGCGCGACGACTACGCGACGGCGGTCGTCCCGCCGCCCGCGGTCGAGGGTGATCTGGCGCTGGTGCCGCCGGATGGCCAGATGGTGCCGGTGCAGGTCCTCGGCCACGACGACACCGAGGTGCTGAGCGACACCCTCAGCGCGACGCAACTGCGGGCGTTCCTCGCCATCGCCAGCGGCTCGCCGCTGGCTCCCCTGCGCGCCGCCCTGGCTACGCTCCTCGCTCCTCTCTCCTCGCTGCTCACTCGACTCTCCTCACCCACCCGTGGGCCCGGCTCAGGAACGGCGGCAGGGGGTGAGGGCCGTCCCTCGCCACCCGGCGAGTGGCCTCGCTGGCGGATCGCTCTGCTCGAGCGAATGGTCGGGCTGCTGGCCCGGGGGCGGCTGCCCGAGCTGGCGGTCCGCGACATCGCGGTGCGGCCAGGCCACACGCCGGATGTCGTCGAGATCGACGTCGACGCCGTCGAGCGAGGCGAGCACAGCTACGACGCGATCGCCCGGGCGCTGCGGGAGGTCGAGGCGCTCGTGAACCGGGGTGACGTCCGCCACTTCCGGGTGCGGGCCCGCCGCTGTGACTGGCTCCGGATCGGCTTCGTCGCCCGCGGCGTGCCGGCCTATGGGTTCCGGACGTACCGGCTGGTGGCGTGGACCTCTCCCCTTGGCCCCCTTCCCGACGCGTGGGACGGCCCTCACCCCCAGCCCCTCTCCCACGGGGAGAGGGGGGAGTGAGAGTGGGCGTGAGAATGAGCTAGAGATCACGGTGTTCAACACGCTGGGGCCG
>JACPQP010000512.1 GCA_016190465.1 Chloroflexota bacterium | reverse complement strand
GGGGAAGAGAGGGGACCCCAGCGAGAGTGTGCTGACCGCCCTGCCCTTGTCCTTCTCTCTGCTTCTTGACGTGGCGGGCAGAGGTTTGTATACTGGTCTGCGATCTGCAATCCGCTGTACCGCGCTGGTCATTCCGAGCCGCAGCGAGAAATCTCGGCCACGGTGCACACGGGCCACGACCGAGATTCCTCGCCCTGCGGGGCTCGGAATGACCAGCGGAGCGTGGCATAGGCACAGGGCTGCCATATTGGAGGCCGCGATGAACCGCATTCGGTGGGCGCTCACCTCGGTCCTGCTCCTGGCCGCGCTCACTGCGCTCCTCGCCGGCCCGGCCGGCGCGGTCGAGACGCGGGCCGATAGCCTGGTCTATGTCGGCCCGAACGAGGTGATCGACGGCGACCTGATGGCGTTCGGTGAATCGGTAACCATCGACGGGACCGTGAATGGCGACGTCTTCGCCGCGGCGCAGTCGGTGACCATCAACGGCGCGGTCGCCGGCGACCTGCTGGCTGCCTCCCAGCATGTGGCCGTGGCCGGACGGATCGGCGGCGATGTCCGCGCTGCATCGCAGTACCTCACGGTGACCGGCGTGGTCGCCCACAACCTGACGGCGGCCGCGCAGTTCCTGTCGCTCACGCCGTCCGGCCAGATCGGCGGGAGCTGGATGAGCGCGGGGGCGACGACCACCCTCGACGGAACGGTCGGCCGCGACGTGACGGTCTCCGGCGATCGGCTCGACATCCGGGGGCGCGTCGGCCGTGACGTGCAGGCGACGGTCGACGCGCTGGCGATTGCCCCGTCGGCCCAGGTGCGCGGCGGGCTCACGTACACGAGCTGGGAGCCACAGCCGGTGCCGCCGGGTACGGTGGCAGGCGAGGTCGCGCACCGGCCCCGGCCGGCCGAGCGCCAGCGCGCCGAAAGCCCCGTCTCCTTCCTCAGCCTGATCTGGCTGGCCGGCAACCTGATCCTCGGGGTGCTGCTGGTCTGGCTGCTCCCCCGACCGGCGATGGCGCTGCGCACGGCGATCGACCGGGGGCCACTCCTCTCCCTGGGGATCGGGCTAGTGGCGCTGATCGGCGGGCCGCTGATCGCCATCCTCCTGGCCATCACGCTGGTCGGGCTGCCGCTCGCGCTCCTCACCCTTGTCGCCTATCTCCTGGGGCTGCTCGTCGGCTGGATCATCACCGGCTACGCGCTGGGTCACCTCATCGGCCGGCTGGTCGAGCGGCAGTGGCACCGGCGAGTCGCCGAAGGATGGCTGGTGATGGTGGGTTTGCTCGCGCTCTACCTGCTGACGCTGGTGCCATACCTCGGTGGGCTCGTGGCGCTCGTGGCGATCCTCCTGGGATTGGGCGCATGGGTGCTGGGCAGTCTGGCGCTGTTCCGGATCAGCGCCGCGCGGCTGGAGGACTAGAGCGGTGTGCGGAAAGGTTGCCCCCCTCCCCCACCCTCCCCGCACGCGGGGAGGGAGCGGGCCTCGTCCCCCCGCGTGCGGGGGGACCACAGGGGAGACGTCTGGCCGCCGGCTCAACAGCAATGCACACCGCTCTAATCCCCTGGCGAGGGTGCGGATGCCATAGCACCCGTGGTCGGCATCAGGCGTCTCGCGGCGAAGACGAGTACGACGATGCCCAGCGCGACGCCGAACCAGAGTGTGGCGAAGCGGATCAGCAGCGTCGCCGCCGCCGCGACGGTGGGATCGCCGACGACGCCGAGGAGGAGCAGCAGCCCGGTGATGCTGCCCTCGGCGATGGCCAGCCCACCGGGCAGCATCGAAAACGCGCCGAAGATGCTCGAGATCCCCAGGATGAAGTTCGCCTCGATGATCAGGTTGACGTGGTCGCCGCCGATGCCGAGACCGCGCAAGACCAGGAAGAACGCGACGCCCTCACCGCCCCACGAGATGATCCCCAATGGCACCGCCAGGCCGAGCGACCGCCAGGAGAACAGGCGCCGCGCGCTCCCGTAAAAGGCCTCGACGTGGCGAATCCGCTCGCCGACGAAAGGCAGCCGTTCGAGTGTCGCGAGCAGCGGGCGGGCGATGCGTTCCTCCTGGACGAGCGCCAGGCCAGCGACGAGCAGCGCGAGGAGCAGCGCCGGCGTCTGCCAGCCGAGGTCGTAGATCAGCAGCCCTCCCATCGCCAGCACGGCCATCGCCAGACCGTCGCTCAGCCGCTCGGCGATGATCACTGGCGCTGACACGCTCAGCGGCGTGCCGATGGTCTGCCGAAGCAGGTACGACTTCAGCCACTCGCCCACCTTACCGGGGGTCATGACCATCGAGAAGCCACTGAAGAAGATGAGCGCGCTGGTACGGAGCGGGAGGGCCCGGACACCAATCCTGCCCAGGAAGAACTGCCACTTCACGAAGCGGAGCACGTAGTTGAGCAAGGTCAGACCCAGGATCGCCGGCAGATAGCTCCACCGGAAGCCAGCCAGGACGCCGAGCAGCTTCGGCAGATCGGCGTAGAGACCCAGCGCCAGGACGACGGCCATGCCAAGTGCCAGGGAGATGAGCAGTTTGCTCCGGAGATGAGCCATCAGCCTTCAGCTTTCAGCACGTCATAAGCAGACGGGCGAACTCGACCAGATCGGGCAGCACCACGTCGGGCTTGACCGGGAGGGTCGGCAGATCCTCGGGCCTGGTTACCCCGGTCAGCACCATCATCGTGCCGATGCCAGCCCGTTGTCCGGCGAGGATGTCGGTGTCCCAGCGATCCCCGACGATCACGGTCCGCGCCTTGTCGGCGCCGAGCATCTCGACCGCGAGATCGATCATGTCGGCCGAGGGCTTGCCGATGACTCGGGGCGAAACGTCAGTCGCGGTCTCCAGCGCCGCAAGAATACTGCCACAGCCGGGGAGCAGACCCTCCTCGGTCGGCAGCGTCTTGTCGGGGTTGGCGCCGATGAACGTCGCCCCCGCCCGAATCGCCAGGCAGGCGATCCGCAACTTGGCGTAGGTGAGGTGCATATCCAGGCCAACGACGACGTACTTCGGCCGCCGCTCGTCGAGCCAGAAGCCGGCTTCGAGCATCGGTTGCACCAGGCCGTCCTGGCCGATGAGATAGACCGGTGCCCCGCGCGGCTCCAGACGCTTGAGGAACATCGCCGTGGCCACGCCCGACGTGAAGACGGTGCGCTCCGGCACCCGGATCCCCATCTGGGCCAGCTTCTCGACGTACTGGCGAGGGGTGCGGGTGGCGTTGTTCGTGATCAGGGCGTAGGGAATGCCGCGTTGTTCGAGCAGGTCGAACAGGTCCTGGCTCCCCGGCAAGGGGGTCGACCCGAGATAGACGACGCCGTCGACGTCGAAAAGGATGCAGCGAAGCTGGGGAATAGCTTCCAGGGTAAGCGGTTCGGTCACTCGCCGAGTCTGTCCTCCTCGTGCCCCCGGTGGGTGCGCCGAACGCCGGATCCCGCCTGTTGGTGATCGCCATCGGGGGATGATGTGCAGGCCGGTGCCGGGTTCTGCGTCGAGATCGCGGCCAGGTAGGGGATCTCCGCAGCCGAGCTATCTCGCCCGGTGCCCGCGTCTGTGCCGCCTGGTTCGACGGGGGCCAGCACCACGTTGGCCAGCGCATTGCGCTGAAACGCGACGAGCTTGCCATCGACGCTGGCGCCGAGCGTCAACAGGCCGAGCCAGTGCAGCGGATATAGCGAAAAGACCGCCGCGTGGCGCAGTTCAGGGTGACCACCGTCCCGACCGAGTGGTGAAACAAGCCGAAGCTGCGCCCGCAGTCGCCGCATCAGCGAGTTGAGGGAGTACCAGGCGCCGGTCTCCACGTCGCTCAGCGTGCCGAGCAGGGCACGGCGGAGAACGGGCAGGGCGACAGCCGGTTTCAGGTGCTCACTCCCACTCATCCCGGGGCAACGCTCCTCGGAGAGCCAGAGTCGAAATGTCGCCACCACCTGCGCCTCTTCGCCCAATTGCAGCCAGTTGGTGATGAGCGACGTCGCCAGTAGCCGGCCCTCCGCCAGCCCGAGCAGCCCCAGGCGCAAGGCACAGTGTTGGATATACCATGCCCGAATGGTGGTGTGCAACTCCTCGGTGGGGCTGACCACCTCGGCCAAGCTGAGCGAATGGACCGTAACGTCACGCGAGCGGCTGCGGGCGTGAGGCGGGTGGAACGCAACCCGCGCGAGCAGCTTGGCCAGATCGTGGAGGAAGGTCCCGTCCGGCGGCACCGGCACCGGCGGCCGGCCGACGAGGACGAGCGGCGGCAACTGAGCCGGCTGATCCAGTTGTCGCTCGCCTTGCAGCACCGCGTTGGGCACGTAGAACAGTCGCTGATTGCGCACCGTGTACGTCTCGTGGAGCAGGAACAGCTCGTGGAGGTGGTCGAACGCGGTGCGCAATCGTTCACCATCGAGTCCGGTGGAGCCGCGCGCCGCGTCGACGGCGAGGCGACCACCGGTGTCGAGCACCGCCTGGCACAGGCGACGAGCCTCGATCGGCGCCGTGGCCAGGCGAGCGTGCACAACCTCCCGCTGGGTCAGGAGTTCCTCGAGCATGCGCACGAGCTCACGCTTGAAGAAGCGCTCGGGCTGGGCGATACCCCACCGGGCGGCCAGGTGGACGAGCTCGCCCAACGTCAGAGCGATGAGCAGCTTGCGCAGCGTCGGCTCGTTCCGGCTCGCCTGGTCGATCTGCTGGCAGAGGCGGCGGAGCACGCCGGCCAGATCCATCGGGACATACGCGGACCAGCGGTTCACTGGTTGGGCCGGCGGCGCGGGACGGTAGCCGACATCGGTGCCGCCGACCCAGTAGCCGACGACGCCCCATCTGCCCAGCCGATGGATCGCCTGGTGGAACGTCGCCGCATCAAGAGGGAGCTGGTGGACGAGTGCGCTGGCGGGCGAGACGGCATCGCGTTGGCGCAGAAGGGTCTGAAGGACGAGTTGCTCGGCTGGCGTGAGCCGTTCCCACAGCGTCTTGACCGGCCATTCGGCGGTCATCTCGTGGTAGACGCTGGCGATGAGCGCTCGTGGCTCCGGTTCAACCGCCAACCCCCACTGCTCAGCCATCCGTCGCAGATCACTCGCGGGGAGCGCCAGCAGTAATCGGATGAGGTTCGCCAAGGTCGCCTCCGGGCCCGAGCACCACGCTGCTGGCACTGTTGTACCACGTTTCCGCGACAAGGACAAGAGGGAGTTGCTTGCTCGCCTGAGTTCGTCTGGACAGGTCTGGGCGTGGCGTGCTATGATAAGGGAGCATCATTCCTGCCCCCGTAGCTCAATCGGATAGAGCGTGTGGCTTCGGACCACAAGGTTGCGGGTTCAAGTCCTGCCGGGGGTGCTTTCTCTCTCCTTGGCTGTGTCGCCTTGCCTTCCTCCTCGAAGTC
>JACPQP010000511.1 GCA_016190465.1 Chloroflexota bacterium | reverse complement strand
CGCCCACCCAGTCTGAGATTCCTCGCCGCGGCCTCGGAATGACCGATCCGGTGAAGTGCGGCTACTGGGCGAGCAGATTGTCGATTACCTGCCTGACGAGATCGGCAGGGACGTCTGCCTCGACGCGTGTGCGGCCGACCGCTTCGAGGAAGACCCAGCGCACCCGGCTCGCTCGGACCTTCTTGTCCAGGCGGATCCCGGCAACCACCGCGTCCGTCGACGGGGGGGCGCTCAGGAAACCACCTGCGCGGGTCGGCAGGCCGAATCGCCGGAGGATGGCGTTCTGTCGCTCGGCTGTCGCCTGGTCAAGCACCCCGAGCTGCACGGCGATCTCCGCCGCGCCGGCCATCCCGATGGCCACCGCCTCGCCGTGGAGCACCCCCTCGTAGGCGGTCGCCGTTTCGAGCGCGTGGGCGATGGTGTGGCCGTAGTTCAGCACGATCCGCGGGCCGGACTCGCGCTCGTCCTCGGCGACGATGCGCACCTTGTGCTGAGCGGCGCGCTCGACGACCTCGGCGGTGAGCGACGGTTCCACGGCGACCAGCGCATCAGCGTGCTGCTCCATCGTCGCGAGCAACCCCGGATCGAAAAGAAGGGCGTGCTTGATCGCCTCGGTCCAGCCATTGACGATCTCCCGCCGGGGCAGCGTGGCGACGAGGGCGACGTCGGAAAACACCAGGCGCGCGGGATAGAACGCGCCGACGAGGTTCTTGCCGCGGGGATGGTTGACCGCGGCCTTTCCGCCGATCGAGCTGTCGATCTGCGCCAGCAGCGTCGTGGGCACCTGGACGAACGGGATGCCCCGCAGATACGTCGCCGCCACAAAGCCGGCCAGGTCGCCGACGACGCCACCGCCAAGGGCGAGGATGACGTCGGTCCGCTCGGCCTGGCGATCGATCAGCCAGTCGTACGACTGGAATGCCTGCGCCAGCGACTTGGTGGGCTCACCCGAAGGGAGGATGCAGGCGTCGCTCGTCAGGCCCGCCGCGTCGAGGCTGTGCCGGGTGGCGTCGAGGTGGTGGCGAGCCACGACCTCGTCGGTGAACACGAAGGCGCGCCCGGTGAGCCCCGCGTTGACCAGCGCGGCGCCCAACCGGGGCAGGATTCCATACCCGATGATGAGCTTACTCATTTGCGAACTGCCCGAACCCTCTGTGAAGTGCTGCACGATCTCGTTCACCACCTCCAGGGGCGTCTTTCGCTCGGTATCGACGACAACGTGGGCGATCGCGTAGGCTTCGGCGCGGCTGGCCCTGAGGTGGCGGATGCGGGCCAGTGGGTCGGCCACGGCGAGCATCGGCCGCACCTCGGTCCCCGGATCACCTCGCAGGCGATCGAGGATGGTTTCGGGTGACGCTTCCAGTCGGATCACCCGGTTGAGATCGATCACCCGCGCCCGATTCGTCGGGTCGACGACGGCGCCTCCACCAAGACTGAGCACCCAGCCCATCCGGCCGCACAGCTCGGCGACGATCCTGCGCTCGGCGGCGCGGAAGGCCACCTCACCGTCCTCGGCAAAGACCCGGGCGATGCTCTTCCCGAAGTAGCCAACAAGCTCATCGTCGCTGTCGGCATAGGGGCGGCCCAGGCGTCGCGCCAGGTCGCGCCCGACGATGCTCTTCCCGGTGCCGGAAAAGCCGATCAAGATGATGTTATCCGGCACGGGTCACCGCAGCACTCGGTGAGCGACCGCCAGAGCATCGCGAATATCCTGCTCGACGATGCCGTAGTGCGTGACCATGCGGATGCGCGACGGGCTGATCGCCAGGCAGCGCACACCCTCGTCGGTTAACCGAGTTGCGAGCTGGGTGGCGTTGAACCGCGGGCTCAGCACCTCGAAGATGATGATGTTGCTCCGGATCGTCGACGGGTCCAGGACGATGCCTGGCAGGTTGGCGAGGCCCTCGGCAAGGAGCCGGGCGTTCGCGTGGTCCTCGGCGAGACGGTCCACCATCCGTTCGAGGGCCACGATGCCGCAGGCGGCAATGATGCCGGCCTGCCGCATCCCCCCGCCGACCATCTTCCGGTACTTGCGGGCGCGACCGATGTACTCGCGACCGCCGCAGAGAAGCGATCCGACCGGCGCGGCGAGCCCCTTGGAGAGGCAGAACGTCACCGAATCGACCTCGGCGGCAAGCTGGCTGGCCGGGATGCCCAGCGCGACGGCCGCGTTGAAGATCCGGGCGCCATCCAGGTGGACCGGAATGCCGTGCACGCGGGCGATGGAGGTGACGCGTCGCATCTCGTCGGGGCCGGACACCGCGCCGCTCCGACGGTTGTGGGTGTTCTCCAGACAGATGAGGGCCGTCCGCGGGTGATGGATGTTCGGACCGCGAACGGTGGCCCGCACCGCGTCCGGATCCGGCAGCCCGCCGACGTCCGAGACCGGCCGAAGCTGAAGTCCGCCGAGCGCCGCGCAGCCGGCGACCTCGTAGAGGAGCATATGGGCCTGGTCGCCGACGATCGCCTCGTCGCCGCGCTGCGTGTGCGACAGCGCGCCGACGAGGTTGCCCATCGTCCCGCTCGTCACGAGCACCGCAGCCTCTTTGCCCAGCCGGGCGGCGGCCATCTCCTCGAGACGGCGCACCGTTGGGTCCTCGCCGAACACGTCGTCTCCCAGTTCGGCTCGATACATCGCCTCGCGCATCTCTGGACTGGGCAGCGTCACCGTGTCACTACGCAAATCGATAACTCGTGCCACCTTACCGCGTTCCTCCTGTCCGGGATGGTGCGCGTCCCGGACGCCGATTCGGCCCCCTCCCGACTCGTACCCTGCCGTCTCGCCAGGACGAGGAGATCTGTGGGGGACACCCCCTGCCCTGACCGATTATACGTGACCGGGCGATCAGCTCATAGATGACCGGGCGGTCAGCCACGGCCGACCGCCACCGCTGCCAGGACCAGGAAAAGGAGAACAGTGATTCCCGCGAAGACCGTGAGCT
>JACPQP010000510.1 GCA_016190465.1 Chloroflexota bacterium | reverse complement strand
GCGACTCCTTCGGCGATCACCCTGTAGCGAGAACAGTACCCCCAATAGCTGAGAGTAACAGACGCTGTCTGATCCGGATCAAGAGGTGATTGGCTGACGTACCCGTGCCTCGACCTGCAGAGCGTATCAGGATTACGCTCGTAGTAGAACATCACGAGGACCGTTACCAGATCAGCGGGCCGATCCGCTGTGTTGTGAACCGGATCAACCGAACGGGCTGCGTTGATGTGGCGGGTAAGTTATCAGCCGCCCATCTATCCACTCGAGCCCGGTCCCCATCTCGGCGCAAAGCAGCGTCGCCCGCTCCACGATGCCGTCACGCTCGTCGCCCCGCGCACGGTTCACCTGGAAGTCGCGGATGAGGAGCGGCACCAGTTCCAGGCGCTGGACGCACCACCGCGGGGAGGAGGGTGGAGCGAGGGGGGAGGGCGCTCCCCCCTCCTCCCCCGGGTGGGACCGGCTCAGGAACGGCAGGCAGGGGGGAGAGGGGGAAGCCCCGGCCGATGGCGCAGACGAGTTCCCCGCGAGCCCCAGCGTCGCCAGGAATAGCAGCGCCCAGTCGTTTCGCAGCACCGGGTCGACGGCGTAGTCGTCGACGAAGTCTCCCGCGTCGTACAGAATCGGCTTGCCGTCGTGCCACTCGATGCCCTGGAAGACGTGGGCGCTGTGGCCGACGAAGAGGTCGACGCCGAGATCGATGACCATGTGGGCGAAAGCGCGATGGTGCGGCGGCGGCCGGAGCACCATGTTCGGCCCCCAGTGCGCCGAGACGACGACGAAGTCGGCGCGCTGGCGCGCTTCGTCGATGCAGTTGGCCATGTGCTGGCGCACAGGCTTGTCCGTGGAGATCGGGATGTAGTGGGTGCCCGGGCGGTCGCGCGCAGCCGCCCAGCCGGGCTCGTTGTCGGTGAGGGCGAGGACCGCGACCCGGACGCCGCTGGCGGTGACGACCGCGGGTCGGGTGGCCTCGGCCAGGTCGCGGCCCGCGCCGGCGGAGGCGATGCTGCGCAGCCGCAGCCGCTCGAGCATATCGAGGAGCGCCACCTCCTCGTAGTCGAGCACGTGGTTGTTCGCCAGGCCGACGACGTCGATCCCGGCGGCTTCGAGTGAATCGAGCGCTGGCGGGAGCGCCCGGAAGTGGAAGACCTTGGGCGTGCGCGACCAGCGCTGCCCGCGATCCGAGATGACGCACTCCAGGTTGACGATCGCCAGGTCAGCCGACCGCAGGAGCGGCAGCGTATCGCCCCAGGGGTACAGCGGCCCCTCCGCCGCCAGCATGTCGTTCATCAATCGCCCGAGCATCACGTCGCCGGCCAGCGCCAGGGTCAACGTGTGATCATCTGCTGCCACGATACCCCCGCCGTGTTACACCTGGTTCGTGGAAGGGGAAACCCCTCACCCCCCGCCTGCCGCTCCTGAGCCGGGTCCCACAGGGGGAAAGGCGGCAACGCTTCCCTCATCTCCTGCCCCCCTTCCTTCCTGAGCGGCACGGGCGGTCGCCACACGGGAAGAGGGGAGGCGCGGCCCTCCGGCCCCTCATACTATCCGGCGCCCTTTGTTCGCCCGATCAGCTCGCCGGCGGCGGCGCGGACGGTGGCGGTCCGCAGCACTGCGTCGCGGGCCGCGTTGCTCAGCTTGGCCCAGCGAGCCCAGTCGGGCATCCCCTTCTGCTCCTCCGCCCGGGTGTGGGCCAGCTTGTTCACCACCGCGCTGATCCGGTTCGCGATGGCCGCCAGCTCGTACGTCGCCCGGGCGACATCGCCGCTCGCCGTCAGTCGGGCGATGAGATCCTCGATTTCCGTGGGGATCTGACCGGTAGCCTTTCCGGTAGTCTGTTCCTCTGCCTGTTTGTCGGTTTGGTCCACGTCGTTTCCACCTCCAGGTGTCGGGTATAATGGAAATGGATCTGCAAGGTATCACGGTCCTGAGGAACTCGATGTCACGTCCCATCAGCCACGGGTTTTCGTGCGCGTGCTCTCACTCGTTCCGGGCGCCGGTGTACAAGTCCGCGAACGTGACCACCGACCCCCTCCTGAAAGAGCGCATTCTTCGGCGGGATTTCAACGTGGTCGAGTGCCCCTCCTGCTCCCGGCGGATCTACGCGGACATACCCTTCTTCTACCACGATATGGAGCGACACCTCGCCGTGTGGGTCTACCCGGCCAATCACGCTGGCCGCGAGCCGGAGATACGAGCCAAGCTGGCCCGCGCCCGCGAGTTGTTATCCTCTGCCTTGCCGGCAGAGACTGCTGAGAACGAGCGGTTCGGGCTCGACCTCATATTCGGGATCGACGAGCTGATCGCCCGGATCGGCGAGTAACGAACGCACGCCCTCACCCCCTACCCCTCTCCCCGTGGGAGAAGGGCGAGGGGTGGGGACGGCCCGCGGTGTCGTCCCACCTATCACCCATCGCTCGCCGCAGCCCACAGCCGAACACCTGCTCGAAGCGGCATTTCAGCCGTTCCCGGACCTCACGCTCGTCGACCCGTTGACCCAGCAGTCGGTCCAGCGACGTCACCCCTTTGTCCATCAGACCACAGGGGATGATGTGGTCGAAGTACCGCAAGTCGACGTTCAGGTTCAGCGCAAAGCCGTGCAACGTCACCCAGTGTGACACCCGGACGCCAATGGCCGCGATCTTGTCGTTCCCGACCCAGACGCCACTCAGCCCGGCGATGCGTCCCGCCACCACCCCATAGTCGGCCAGCGTGCCGATGATGACCTGCTCCAGAGCGCGGACGTAGGCGTGGACGTCGCGCCCGCGCTTGCGCAGGTCCAGGATCGGGTAGCCGACAAGCTGTCCCGGCCCGTGATAGGTCACATCGCCACCGCGATCGACGTGGAAGAACTGGGCGCCGACCCGAGCCAACCCCGCCGCGTCGAGCAACAGGTGATCGTCCTTACCGTTGCGTCCCTGGGTGAAGGTGTGCGGGTGCTCGAGCAGGATCAGCACATCGCCGATCTCCCCGGCCACCCGCGCCGCCACGAGACGCCGTTGAAGCTCCCAGGCCGCCGCGTACTCCATCTGGCCAGGCTCCAGGTAGGTAACCATCAGCAGTCAGCCCTGGTGTCAGGGATCGGGTGTCGGGTGCCAGGTGTCGGGTATCGGGAGCCCTCGCCCTGGGTGCTCGGCCACCCGACATGTGCGGGCGCCGCCAAGCAAGGTCAAGCCGTCCCGTCGAGAGCCGGAGCCCTGAGCCCCCGTCCCCCGGCCCCTGGCCCCCGACACCCAGCATGGGCTGTCCACGAGCGCGTTCACCATGCTTGCCCGGCCCCGGCCCCCGACCCCCCCCGACACCTGATCCCCGACACCCGACTTCAGATCGCCTCGTGCGCATGGTACGAG
>JACPQP010000525.1 GCA_016190465.1 Chloroflexota bacterium | reverse complement strand
TTCACCCCCCAGCCACCCTGCCTTACCACCGAGGTGACGTCAAGCACCGGCTCCACCACGAAGTCGTCCGGCAGGTGCTCGTCCCGGTAGATCAGGTGCTGGAGGTACCACTCCCACTGTCGCCAGTAGGGATCCGCAACCACCATCGCCTCTTCGGGAAGCATCTCATACCAGGAGTCCTCCGCGAAGACCAGGATCAGGGGACGGACCCGCTCCAACCGATTGTGCCGGCGCCAGAGTTCTCGTTTCTCCGCCTGCTTGGGGTGGTGGGCAATCTCAGCCACCCGCCGGGCCAGTTCGCGCAGGTGCATCCGCACCTCTCGGTTGAGCGAACCGGGCTCCGCCCCCCGGGCCACGTCCATGATGAAGCCGGCCGTCGGGTGACGGGTGAGCCGGGATCCCGTGGCGGGCCGGCGCGGCGCACTCACGCTCATCGTTTTGCCTCCCGCAATTGCCGTCAGCAATCAGCTCTCAGCCCGTAGTACTCGTTGACCTCGCGCTGGTAGACGTCGACCCGGCCACTCAGAACGTCGGCAATCTCCACGGGCCGGTTGAGCATCGCCGACTCCAGGACGGCGAACGAGCAGGCCAGGTCACGTACCCCCTCTTCGCCGTCCGCCTCCATCGGCTTCCCGCTCTCGATCGACCGCAGGAAGTCCAGTTGCTCCAGCGCGTAGCGGTCGGTGACGCCGCGGGGAAACCAGCGCTCCTTCAGGTCGGCGGGCGCCTGCTCCGCGAAGAGCCCCTTGACGGATTCCCGCCGCCCCCCGTCGAGGATGACCTCGCCGCCCTTCAGGCACCCCTTCGTCCCATAGATCGCCGGTCCATCCTTCAGCCCGGTGGCCTCCCCATGGCCCGCGCGTCCCTCCACCAGCGCCCCCACCGCCCCGCTCGCGAACTTCAGATGAGCGAAGTAGGCATCGTCCAGCTCGCTCTCCAGTACCTCGATCACCTCACCCGCGGCGTCGCGCCGAAACCGGCGCGGCTCCACCCGCGGCGCCAGCGCGCTGATCTCCCGGATCTCGCCGCACAGGTAGCGGATCTGGTGGAAGCGATGCACCCCCGCGTCAACGGCGAACCCTCCCCCGGCTTGCAGCTTCCGGTGTCGCCAGGGCGTCCCGTCGAAGATCGCGTCCCCACTGGCGCCCATTCCGGCCGAGAGCCACATCTGGATCGCGCCGATCCGGCCGGCGTCGATCGCGTACTTCTGGCCGCGGGTCGCCTCCCCGTAGCGGACCGCCTCACCCACGCCCAGGCTGAGCCCCCGTGCCCGAGCCACTTCGACCATCCGCTGGCCAGCTCGAACGCTGATGGCGAGTGGTTTCTCCGAGAAGACGTGCTTCCCGGCCCGGAAACTCGCCAGCGCGATCTGGTGGTGCAGGAAGATGGGCGCCAGGATCAGCACCGCGTCGAGCGGTGCGGACTCGATCATCTCGTGCCAGTCGGCGTAGACCGCGGGCAGGACGTCGTCGTGGATGTCCGAGACGTACACGGGCGATTCATCCCACGGCAGACCCTGGGGTGGACGTTGCGGCGGACCCTCGCCCCGTTTTCGGAACATCCGCGCGTACTCGATCCGCTGATCGCAGAGGGCGGTGATCCGGAAGCTGTCGAAGCCCCGGGCGCGCAGCGTCTTGAAGGCGTGAAGGTGTCCCGTCACGATGTTGCCACAGCCGACCACGCCGATCTTGATCACGCTTGACACTTCGTCTCCTCCCGTCGGCGCTTGCCGGCGTTCGAAAGCCACGCGGGCCGGATCTCCCCTTCCCGCGTCGGGAAGGGGGCTAGGGGGTTAGGTCGTCTCCAGGTTGAGCCAGGCGACCTCTTCAAGTGCGAGGCGCACCGCGAGCGCTCCCAGGCAGTCCTCCAGGTGCGGCAGCGTGTGCGGACCGATCAGAGCGAAGGCATTCATCTGCTGGTGGAGCACCCATGCCAGCGCCACCTGGGTCGGCGTACACCGGTGTTGCCCGGCCACTTCCCGGGCTCGGCGCAGCCGCTCCCAGTTGTCCTCCCGATAGTACATCCGCACCATGCTCGGGTTGGTGGGCGCGTCGGGAGAGAAGCGCCCGGAGAAGAACCCCCTCGCCTGGGACGACCAGGCGAACAGTGGAAACTGACGTTCGCGGTACCACGCCAGCGCCGCGGCATCGCCGGAAACGTAGACCACTCCCGGCATCACCGTTTCCCCGGCGATGGCCAGGGCCAGGTGCGGGCTACTGGCGACGAAGCCCCGCAGCCCGTGAGCGGCAGCGTAGGCGTTGGCCTCGTCGATGCGCTGGTGGGTCCAGTTCGAGACCCCGAAGGCCCGGATGCGCCCGGCCGCGGCGTGCTCGTCGAGGCATTCGACGAGCGGCCCCACCGGCACGCTTGGGTCGTCGCGGTGCAGGAGGTAGAGGTCGATGGTCTCCACTCCGAGCCGCTCGAGGCTCTCGCCAAGGTCCTGCGTGATCGCCCCTGGACTCACGCGAGGCACCCAGTCCGAGAGGGAGGGATGCGCGCCCTTGCTAATGATGATCACGTCGTCCCGGCGGCCGCGCTCGCGCAACCAGCTCCCCACCGCTCGCTCACTCGCGCCGTTTCCGTAGACGTGGGCGGTGTCGATGGTCGTGCCGCCCGCGGCCACGAACGGGTCGAGCATATCGTGGACGAGGTCCATCCGGTCCGGCGAGAAGCTCCCACACCCTATGACGAGCCGCGACACCCGGTCGCCCAATCCCGGAACGGCACCGTAGATCACGTTGTCCCTCCGCTAGCGATCTTGGACCTGCAACCCGCTCATCGCCCCCCGAAGCCAGTCACGGTCACCCCTTGGACGAAGTAGCGCTGAGCCACGAAGAACAGCACCAGCATCGGCAACAGCATTACCGTGGAGGCCGCCATCATCAGGCTCCAGTCCTGCCAGTACATGCCCTGGAAGAGCCGCAGCCCGACGGCCACAGTCAGCCGCTCCTCGCCGTGCAGGTAGATGAGGGGATGGAGGAAGTCGTTCCAGTTCCACACCACGTTGAAGATCCCCACCGATGCCAGAACGGGTCCCGACAGGGGCAAGATGATCTGCCAGTACACCCGGAAGCTGCTGGCCCCGTCGATCCGGGCCGCCTCGTCCATCTCGTAGGGGATCGTCAGGAAGAACTGCCGGAACAGAAAGATGTTGAATGCGCCACCCCCAAAGAAAGTCGGCACGATCAACGGCAGGAACGTATTCACCCAGTTCAGGCTTTTGAACACGATGAAAGTTGGGATCAGGGTGACGACACCTGGCAGCATCATGGTCGAGATGATCAGCGCGAACCAGAGATTGCGGAGGGGAAATCGCATCCGGCTGAACCCGAAGGCAGCCATGGACGAGGTCAGCAGCACGCCGATGAGGTTCAGCACGACGATGGTGAGGCTATTGCGCAGGAACATGCCGAAGGGCAACACAGAGAACGCCCGCGGGTAGTTCTCCCACACGATTGGATCGGGTATCCAGATCGGTGGCACGACGAAGACCTGGCCCCGCTCCTTGAGCGAGGAGGCGATCAGCCAGTAGAGGGGCACCAGCAGCACCGCGCCCCACAGCGTCAACGGCACGTACCACACGAGCCGGGAGGCGCGCGGACGCCATCCAGTTCGGCCGGCCGCTTGCTCCTTGCGACTCAAGGCGAGTTCAGCCATCGATCGCCTCCGTGCTAGCGCTTCAGGTAGGACTCGTAGTAGACCCACGAGCGCGACATCGCGAACTGGATCAGGGTGAAAACCAGGACGATGGCGAAGAGCACCCACGCCAGCGCGGCCGCGTAGCCCATGTTGAAGAACTCGAAGCCGTGACGGAAGACATAGAGCACGTAGAAGAGCGTCTCGTCGTTTGGCCCGCCCTGCGTCGCGATGAAGGCGACCGCGAACACCTGGAACGAGCCGATGATGGCAATGACCAGGTTGAAGAAGACCACAGGCGAGAGAAGCGGCAGCGTGACCGATTGAAAACGCGTGATCCGGCCCGCCCCATCGATGGCCGCCGCCTCGTAGAGCGTCTCCGGTATCCCTTGCAGGCCGGCCAGAAAGATCACCATCTGCGTGCCCAGCGACCACAGGCTCATCACGATGAACACGGGCTTGGCGAGGACCGGATCGTGCAACCACGTCTGCCGTGGGAGACCCACGAGGTCGATCACCGCATTCGCCAGGCCAAACTCCGGCTGGAGGATCCAGAGCCACAGCAGCGTGTTGGCCACCACCGGCACGATGCTCGGGACGTAGAAGGCCGTGCGGTAGATGCTGATGCCGTACACCTTGACGTTGAGCAGCATCGCGGCCAGCAGGGCGACGATCAGGTGCAACGGAACGCCGACGAAGGTATAGAAGGCCGTGTTGACCAGCGACTTGGAGAACAGCGGGTCGGGGCCGAGCTTCGCGTAGTTGGCGGCTCCGACCCAGACCGGTGGGGTAAACAGGTCCCATCGCGACAGCGAGATGGCGACGGATGCGACCATGGGCCCGGCCACCCAGATGAAAAAGCCCAGGATGGCCGGGAGGACGAAGAGATACCCCTCGATTGCCTCGCGCCGAGCCAGCTTGCTTGGCCCGCGCCGGGCAAGCAGGCGGGCTTGGCCATCCGCGCTACTCATAGACATCCTCTTCCAATCCTCCGGCCGCACCGGTCATTCCGAGCCCGCAGGGCGAGCAATCTCCGCCACGGTGCACCAGGACCACGACCGAGATTCCTCGCTGCAGCTCGGAATGACAAACGGGACTGCTGCCTGGAATGACCGGCGCAGAAGTGCGCCTGTCGGACCAAGTACGTAGTCATAAGCAGTCAGCCGTCAGCCGGAGGGCCGACCGACGGCGGTCTGGCGCCCCTTCCGGCTGGCAACTGATCACCGGCGACTACTCAGTCTTTCCCCTGGAGGATCGGGTCGATCTGCTTCTTGACCTCGTCGAGCCCCTCCTTGGCCGGTTTGCGTCCGGTGTAGATCTCGCCCAGCATCGTGTCGTACGCCTTGGTCACCTTCGTGTAGTAGGGTGTCTCGGCCAGCTCCATCACCTGGGCATTCTCGGCGATCTCGATGAGCACCCTGGCGTTCTTCGGCGGCTTGGTGGGGTCGAAAAGGGTGGTGGGCGCCGAGCGACGACCCGGAACGGTGCGTCCGCTGTCGCCGACCACCACGCCGAGGATCTCCTTGCTGGTGAACTCCTTGACGAAAAGCCAGGCCTCGTCGGGGAATTTGGTCGCCTTGGCCGCGCAATAGCTCCCCCCGGCACTGCAACTGCGAACGTCCGGGGCCTTGGCGCGCTTCGGCAGCGGCAAGACGTCCCAGGCGAACTTGGTGTCGACGCGGTAGTTGGCAACCACCGACGAGTTCGTGTATCGCGTTGCCAACCGGCCACTATTCCAGAGGTCCACCCCGGTGGCGTCGGCGGGAGTGGGAGCGACCTTGTCCTTCACGCGCAGGTCGGTGAAGTACTGGACAACCTCGGTGCACTCGGGGGAGTTGATCAGGCACTCCTTGCGGTCCGCGCTGAGCAGCCGGCCGCCGTTCTGCCAGAGGAAGCCTTCCAGGGGCCAGCCCGTGGGAAAACCGTCGTAGGCAAACTGGGTCGTCCGGTCCCCCTCCCGCTTGACCAACTGGGGCGCCATCTGCCGGAGCTGGTCCCAGGACATGTCTGCCGTCGGAGCGGGTAGACCGGCCTTCTGGAAGATCTCCTGGCTGAAGTAGAACGTCTGGACGCTGATGTCGTAGGGCAGCGCGTAGACGTGTCCCTGTTTGTCCTTGTAGGCCGGCATCATCTTGGGCCAGTAGTCCTCGATGTCGAACTTCTCCGCCCTGATGTAGGGGTCCAGGTCGAGCAGGACGTTCTTGACGAGCCACTCCTGGGCATACATCGTCACCATCAGGATGGTGTCGGGTGCGTTACCGCCCGCCACGTCCGTCGTCAGCTTCTGCCAGTAGTCAGCCCAGGGCGTGTTCTCGACCTTGATCTTCAACTGCGGGAACTTGGCCTCGACCATCGTCACGCCTTTTTTGACGAAGTCGAGCGCGGTCGGGTCGTACGCCACGGCGAAGCGCAGCTCGACCTGCTTGGGCTTCGGCGCCGGACTTGGCGCGGCCGGCGGCGGGGCGGCTGGCTTGGGCGCCTCCTTCGGGGCAGCGGCAGGAACGGCGGTCGGCGTCGGCGCCGCCGGTGCGCAGGCGGCGAGAATGGCCGTGCCCGTAACCCCCAGGGCAGCGGTCCTCAGGAACTGTCGCCGATTGGTCAACCTCGGATTCTGCACGGTGATCCGCTCCTTCTTCTCTCATTCAGCCTTAAGAGCAACTCGCGTTAGGGCGCTGTCTTCGCGCTCAACCCTCTCGGTTCCACGACCACCTACTTCCCGGCCGGCGAAGTCTCGTGCGTACGCACATTCAACTCCTCGCGGGCCCGCGCGTCAACTGCCCGGCGGCCACCTTCCGGCCCAGAAACGACCGGAGAACCGGCCATTCAGGGAGGTATCGGCAGGTGTTACAATGGCGTCGCCATGGACCGCGAAGATTTCGCCCGAAACGTCCGCGAGGCGCTGGCGCACCTCTACGATCAGCCGTTCCTCGAGCAGCACCCGCTCCGGGCCCTGCTCGTGGGAGAGAGCGCCTCGCCCGCGGAAGATCTGCAACGGGTCCTCGTCGAGGCGATCCACCAGCTCAAGCCTTCACCGGGCTCACCCCAGTATCTCCCGCGCTGGCGCCGCTACCGGCACCTCTGCCTGCGCTACCTGGATGGGGCGGATTTGCCAGTCATCGCCGAGGAACTCAGCATCAGCGAGCGGCAGGTGCGACGCGATCACCAGGATGCCGTAGACGCCCTGGCGGCGATCCTCTGGGCGCGCTCCTGTCGCCTTCGCTGGGCGGGCGCCGCCCAGTCGAGCGATGGGCTTCCGGCCGTCTCGGGCGAGGCCACGCTGGAAAGCGAATTGCGGCGGATGGTCTCGGTACCGGCCCAGGGAGCGGTGCCGCTGGGGGAGGCCATCGAGAGCGCGCTGGCGACCGTCGCCCGTCTGGCCGAGAAACGGCAGGTCGCGGTGACCGTGTCGCTTCCCGAGGGCCTTCCGCCAATCGTGATCGACCGGGTGGTGTTGCGTCAGATCCTGATCAACATGCTCGTCTACACTGTCGACCACGAGGGGAACGAGCGAGTAGATCTCAGTGCGAGCGACCAGGGGCAGCGCGTCCAGTTGCACATCGCCACCCGTCGGAAGAGCAGAGGCTCGACGAGATCCAGGCAAAGCCTTGCGGATCAGGCGGTGCAGAACCCTCTGGCGGCGAGCCGTCGGCTGGTGGAGCTTCACGGTGGGATCTTCCAGCAGCACGGCGACGACGCGGGGCATGAGGAGATCCGCCTCAGCCTGCCCTGCGTACCTCTCGTCACGGTCCTGGTTATCGACGACAACCCCGACTTCGTTCGCCTGTTCCAGCGGTACCTCGGAAACAGCCCTTACCGCGTCATCCAGGCCGGCGTCGCCAGCGAGGCGTTAGACTTGGCACGCGGGTCGCGGCCTGACGTGATCACCCTGGACGTGATGATGCCCTCGCAGGACGGCTGGGAGATCCTCCAGACGCTGAAGGGCGATCGACAGACCAGCCACATCCCCGTCCTGGTGTGCTCGGTGCTGAACGAGCCCTCGCTGGCGCTCTCGCTCGGGGCAGATGCATTCCTGGCCAAGCCAGTCACTCGCCAGGCGCTGCTGGCAGCGCTGGAGCGTTGTGCTCATCTGGCGTCTCCAGAAGCACGTTGAGGCTCGCCTCCAGGCAGCGCATCACCTCTCCCACCGAGAGCCCGCAGGGTCGGCTGATCTTTAGCTCGCTGGCGACCATTCTCTCGTTTATGCCCCTGGCGGTCACCAGCACGACCGGCACGTTCCGGAGCTGCTCGTCGCCGCGCATCTGCTCCAGCACACCGTAGCCATCAATCCCAGGCATCAGCAGGTCGAGCAGGACGAGATCCGGTCGACGCTCGCGCATCGCCTGCAAGGCCCCGGCTCCATCCGCGGCCGCGCGCACTTCGCGGCGATCTCGAGCGCGCCGCCCTGATTGCACCATGCGTGCGAGTAGCCGCACCATCTCCGGGTCATCGTCGACCACCAGCACGTCGCGAATTCCCTTGCCCAGCCGGTGGATCACCGCGCGGAGCTGCTCGCGGGTAATCGGCTTGGTGAGGTACTGGACTACCCCGAGGTCCCGGCTAATCGACCGGCTACTGCGAAGGGGGCAAACCACTGTCGGCAGATTGGCGAGGCCGTGCGCCGCGATCGGCACCCGGACGGTCTCCCCTCCTGCCTCAGCCGTCGCGATCAGAGCGCGAACTGGCCGGCTGTCGATCGACCGATCTGCCTGGTGCATGGTGGATGCGCTGACCACCTGATACCCGTCCAGATAGCGCTGAAACACACTCACCACCTCGGGGTCATCGTCCAACACGGCCACCGTTGGCGTCGCCGTCCCACGAGTCGGGGCGTGGACCCAGGTCTGCCAATCGTCGCGAGCGGGGACCGCAACCACGTTGGCGGAGAGCGGAAGGCTGAAGTAGAACGTGGCACCCTCTCCATACTTGCTCTCCGCCCACATGCTGCCTCCGTGGAGCTCGACGAACCGTTTGGAGATGGTCAGCCCAAGGCCGGTGTTCCGTCGCCAGTTTGGCCCGGTGACCTGGTAGAACTCGTCGAAGATATGGGCCAGGTCCGCGGCGGGGATCCCGGTCCCGGTGTCCGTCACCCACACCACAATGTCCTGCCCATCGCACGCTCCGCCCACCGTCACACCCCCACTCGAGGTGAAGCGCACGGCGTTGCTCAGGAGGTTCATCAGGATCTGGCGCACGCGCGTGCGGTCAGCGTAGACGCCCGGCAGATCCGGCGGCAACCGTACTTCAAGGGCGAGGCCCCGGTCCAGGAACATCGTCTGGATCGCGGCCACCGCCTCCCCAACCACCTGATCGAGTCGCGATTGCTCTCGCTGGAGCCCCATCCGTCGCGCCTCGATCTTGGCCAGGTCCAATATGTCGTCTACCAGGCTCGACAGATGACAGGCGTTGCGGTAGATCGCCTCGACGTCGCCACGGTAGGACGTGGGGAGTGATACCCCACCATAGGTCTCGGGGTTCATCACCATCATCTCGCTGAAGCCGATGATCAGGTTCAGGGGTGTCCGGAGCTCGTGGCTGATCGTCGCCGCGAACTCGGCCTTGAGCAGACGGGCATCCACCGCGGCCTTCCTCGCCCGCTCGAGTTCCTCGTTGGCCACCTCCAGCCGGTGGCACGCTTCCTCCAGGCTCTTCGATAGGCGGGCGAGCTCGGCCTGTCTGGTCCGTGCTTCTTCGGTCTTCTCCCGCGCCTGGGCGTAGCTGGCCCAGGACCAATCGAGCGCAGCGCCAACCGGTCGGGAGAGCAGCCACGACAGCGACAGGTTGACGACGGTCAGCAGCAAGGCGACGTCCGCAACGTCGGCAGACACGACTCCGGGCAGGTACCCCTTCAACGCAAGGATGATGGCTCCACTGGCGACCCCGGCGACAGCGGCATACCTCCAGCCGAGGAGCATCCCCGCGACGATGGCGACCGCGGGGTAGGCGGTTACGAAGAGGCCATTGCCGAACGCGTACGTGGCCGCGGCGATCGTCCCGGCGAGGCCGACGAGCAGCGCAAGGGTAGAGGGGACAACGCCCCGGGAGAGCAGCCCGCCGGTCGCCACCGCCGTGAGCGCCAGGCCGGCGAGCACCGGCATGGGTTCCTGGTGCCAGCGGCCCGGATCGACGGCGATGAGCCCGAAGATGAACGCAGCCATCGCCAGGAGACCGAACACGATCGCTCGCACCGCCTCCGCCCGGAGCTCATCCAGGCCAAGGCTCGCGTGATGCACGGGCACTGTCGCGTTCATCTGCCTCTCCTTACCCTACTGGCATCGGTCAGTTCCAAGCACGTAGCCATATGTTATCATCATCTGGCATTTTCCCCTTGCCGGCGTACGATACTCGACGATGCCTTGGATGAGCGTTTCCCCGCTGTGGTCGTAGATCGGAGCGATTGACGCGGACGGAGATGGAAGCGTGGACCTTGCGATGGCGGACCTCGCGATGGAGGTGAGGAGCACCCGATGTATGTGAAGGGCCAGCATACGGTGCACGCCGCGCGCGCGGAAGTGTGGGCGACGCTCCTGAGCCCGGCTGCGCTCAAGAACTGCCTGCCGGGCTGCCAGCAGCTCGTGGCGACCGGCGAGGATGAGTACGAGGCTGCACTCTCAATCGGCGTCGCTCCCGCACGGGGCTCCTACACCGGGCGCATCAAGGCCGTCGACAAGCACCCGACGAGCAGCCTCCGACTTCTGGTCGAGGGACGTGGCGGGCTGGGGCGCATCAAGGCCGATGGAGTGATCGCGCTGCGCGATGCGGCGGACGGGCAGACGGTAGTCACCTTCGGCGGGGAAGTCCAGGTGAGCGGCCTCATCGCCCTGGCTGGCGAGGGATTGCTTCAGCCCGCCGCGAAGGCGCTCATCGACCACTACTTCAGGTGCCTGGAAGCGCAGCTCCCGCCACCGACCGGGTAGCACTGGCGGGTGTCCAAGGAGTCGTCAGTTATCAGTCGTCAGTGGCGACCGGGACGAACGGGAACCGCAGATGAACGCGGCCCTCACCCCTCGCCCCTCTCCCACGGGGAGA
>JACPQP010000524.1 GCA_016190465.1 Chloroflexota bacterium | reverse complement strand
GGTGACGTACAGCGTCGTGGTTCGCAGCCGCTTGTGCAGGCTCTGCAGCTCGGCCCGCATCTGCACCCTGAGCTTGGCATCCAGGTTCGATAGCGGCTCGTCGAACAGGAATACCGAAGGTTCGCGCACGATCGCCCGCCCCATCGCCACGCGCTGGCGCTGCCCGCCGGAGAGCTCGCGCGGCTGGCGGGCGAGCAGCGCGGACAGCTCGAGGACCTCGGCGGCGCGCTGTACGCGCGCGTCGATGTCGGCCTTCTTCAGGCCGCGGATCCGCAAGCCGTAGGCCATATTGTCGTAGACGCTCATATGCGGGTAGAGCGCGTAGCTCTGGAACACCATCGCGATGTCCCGGTCCTTGGGAGCGACGTCGTTGACCAGGCGGTCACCGATGTAGATGTTGCCCGTGGTCAGCTCTTCGAGACCAGCGATCAATCGCAAGGTGGTGGACTTGCCGCAGCCCGACGGGCCGACCAGGACGAGGAACTCCTTGTCCGCGACCTCGACGGTCATGTCGCTGACCGCGGTGACTTCGCCAAACTTCTTGGAGACGTGATCCAGGGTAACGCTTGCCACTACAACTCCTCCTCAGGCGCAGAGTGATCGGTTGCTGTTGCCCCGGAACCTTGCAGTGGACCCTCCGCAATGCGCCGGCGGGCACAACAATCCGTGGAAAACAGAACTTTTCGGTCATCTCCCGTTGACACGGGGATGGGCTCAGGGCCAAAACCGCTTTTCCCGAATTGTAGAGTCCGTCGTGAACGGTCGCACCAGCGCGCGGGCCGACCTAACCGGTTTGCCAGCCAACCGCTCACCTGCCGGCTGCCCATCTCGAGTCGTCGAGTCGAGCCGCCGTCAACCGTCTGGTCGAGTGCAAGGGTCCAGTGCTGACAAGGGACTCACGTCCCCTGTCCCTTCGCACACCCTGACGGCTGGCGCCCATTATAGCACCGAGCTCGCCACATGTATAGTCCCTCCGGTGACAGATTCTGAGTTGCCTTCCCGTCTTCCCGTCTTGGCGCTTGACGTTCGCCTTGCTCCGTGGTACGCTACTGGTGCCCCTCCCCCAGGGGGAGGGGCACTTCCCTCAGGAGTGGGCACGTTCGGGGATGGAGGTGTCCCCCAACATCCTTCCCCCGGGGAGGGTGGGGCGGCATCCACGCCAGATCGGTGCCGGGGATGCGCCGCGCAGATTATGAACGAGATCACTCGCCAGGATGTCCTCCGGCGGCTCAAGAGCATCGAAGGACACGTCCGTGGTGTTCAGCGCATGGTCGAGGAAGACCGGTATTGCGTCGACATCATCAAGCAGACGCTGGCAGTTCAGGCTGCCATCGACCGGGTCAACGCCGCCGTTCTCGCCAACCACCTGGAGTGCTGCGTCACGGCCGCGATTCGTGGCGCTGACTCCGACGAGCGAGAACGGGTGATCGCCGAGCTGCTCGACCTGTTTCCCGGCGCGGCCAGCCGGGTGCGGACGCCCCCTGCGTCGCCGGGCGACTCCGGCGGCTAATACCATTTGCGTTTGGAAGCGCCCTGAATCCGCCGCCCCCAGCTCCACCCCGAGGTGGGAGAGACTGGGGTGTGGTGGCGGGCGCTTCGCGCCTGCCACCACACCCCAAACCTTTTCGAGGGTGGGGGCACGTGGCCCCAGCAGGGGCTATTGGTAGGAGGAGGAGAGAAGCAAAATGGAGACCGTTACCCTCCGCGCACCGGATATCTCGTGTGACCACTGCGTGCGGACGATCAAGAAGGCGATTTCCGAGCTGCCGGGCGTTCGGAAGGTCGACGCGAGCGCGGCGACGAAGGTGGTCCAGGTCACCTACGACCCGGCGCAGCTCACCCGCGACCGGATCGAGACGACACTGGCCGACGAGGGCTATCCCGTCGCGAAGTGAATCAATGAGTGGTGGCCGACAACGCGTTCGTGAGCAACGGCGCAGATGTGACAGCGCCCGAACGCAAGGAACATCGCGACCGCGGGCAAGATGCGCGTTCGTGAGCAACGGCGCACACGCGACGGCGCGCTCTCAGGGACGCCGGTCACCGTCACCGGCGGCGACTTTGAGGTAGCGATCGAAGGCGATCAGCGCGCCGATCTGCTCCGGGGTCGGGGCCGCGCCGGGTCGCCGTTGCCGGACGAGTTGGAGCGCGGTCTCGGGAGGGACGCCCTCGCGGATGAGGACGGCGCAGGTGAGGGTGACACTACGCCGGGTTCCCTGCTGGCAATGGATCAGGACGCGTTCACCGCTCTCGATCCGCTCGCGGATCCAGTCCGTCGTGTCGAGCAGGCACTCCCGGCTCGGCGCCGCGTAGTCGAGCGTCGGCAGATGCCGGAGCGTGATCCCATAGCGCTCGAGCATCTCCTGGTCGTCGCGCCCTTCGTTGCGCATGTCGACCACTACCCGGATTCCCATACCCATGAGCACGGGTATACTCTCACGGCCGAACTGCCCCCCGACGGCCAACTGGGAAGTGACCCACGAGAGATCCACGTCCGGCAGATCGTCCGTGAACTCCAATCCGTCCTCCTGGAAGCAGGAACTTAGACCAGCGGCTCCAGGTCCTCGCCCGCGGCCAACTCCTGACGACACTCGTCGCAGAGCTCGAGCTGTTCCGAGTGCGTAAGCGCCACGTCTTCCGATTCCTCAAGCTTGGCTTTCTCACGCGGAATGACGCGACCGCACCGCGTGCACGTCGTGTAGCGGTCGCCGACCGCCTCCTCCCGCGTGCCCAGGACATCCTCGTCCATGTGTTGCCCCCTCCTCTCACCCGCTCGCCAGCGGATGTTGCATCTGCGGGGCCACAAGCTGCATGAGCTGTGCCGCGCTCCGGGGGCTTGCCCCAGCCTCGCCAACGCCGTCCGCTGCCACTCCACGTCGGGGAGGACCTCGGGCGCGTCCACCACAGCCTGCCCACCTCTGAGCTGCCGTTCCTGATCTGAGTAGGTATCAGAAAGTTTTTGATGGTTTTGGGGACACCCCAAACCCCGCCAGGACGGGCTCCGCCCGTCCAGGACCTTCCCGGGACGCAGGTGAACTTTCCGAGACCTACTAAGGAGGGAAGGGAGTGGCGACGCGGCTCGTGCACCTGCTGCCACACCCGGAGGTTCGACTCGAAGTCGGGGCCGAGGTCGCCGCGGGCAACCAGGCGTCGAAAGACCTGGTAGGGATCGGTCTGGGTGCCCTCCTTACGCAACGTCTCCTCATCGTTGAGGTACAGAAAGATGATGGCGCGCGCCTTCGTGGAGAATGCTTACTCGACCTCGACGTCGGCGAGGAGTTCCTCGTCCCCTGCCATCAGCTCGCCGATGTCGCCGAGCCGGTCGGGGTGGCTCAGGGCATCGCGGGTGACGTACGCGAGAAACTGGGCAAACTCCGGCTCGTCCTCGATGGTGTACGACGGCTGGCCACGCGGCACCACCAGAATGGCCTCGTCGGTGAGCACGAGGTCTGCCGCGTCCTCGATCTGGTGCGCCTCCAGCCACTTTCGCGGCAGGATCACCGCGCGTGACCCGCCTGTCCGGCGAAGCTGCACCGGCTTTCGCGCCAACTCCCGCATCGCTCGCTCCTTCCTACAGACGCCCACTGACGAGTGTCGAATATCCCACAGACGAATCGGCCCGCCGATCGGCGCACTCGCCAAAACCGTTCCCCCGAGATTATCGCACAAGTAGCTGCAAGGGAAACCCCGTCAAGCCACGTCGACCCGGATCAGCTCGTAGGGCGCCGTCTCCTCGGGGATCGGCTCGCCGCTGGCCTCCAGGTCCGCCAGGTAGAGCCTGATGGCCTCGCGGGCGTTCTGGAGGACTTCCTCCAGCGTATCGCCCTCGGTGATACACCCCGGCAGCGCTGGCACCCGCGCAGTGTAGCCGCCTTCCGCGTGGTCGGGGATGAGCAGCAATGTATATCGCCTCACAGCAGTCTCCTGAACTCATCTGGTGTGAGCCCGGCGTCCTCCAGAATGCTGTCAATCGTGGCGAGCTTCAGGATCTTGCCCTTGTGCAGGGGGACGATCACTCGGCCGGTCTTTCCTGGGTGCCGCAAGATCACGTGCGAGCCTTCCTGCCGGCGATCAAGCCAGCCGTCGCGATGGAGCGCACGCAAGACCTCGGTGGCAGTCACCCTCGGTAGCTTCGGGCTCACGCGATCAGACCTCGCGCGCACATTACTGGATGACGCTACGCCCAGTATAACACCAGGGTGTCGTAGACAGCAGGGGTGGGGCCGCGCCTCCCCCTTCCCTCCTGGTGGGGGAAGGGGTCGGGGGATGAGGGCCGGAACCCCCGCTACGGCGCAAACACCCCCTCCCCGCTGATCCCGGTCACCCGGACGAAGTACGCCCGGCCCCGCTC
>JACPQP010000541.1 GCA_016190465.1 Chloroflexota bacterium | reverse complement strand
TTTTGATGGTTTTGGGGACACCCCAAACCCCGCCAGGACGGGCGGCGGCCCTTCCTGGACCTTCCCGGAGCCGTTAAAGGACTTTCCGCAACCGACTACGTCGCTGGGGTAGCTGACTGGCGTTGGCACTGGCGCTGGTCTTGGGGTGTTGTGGTATCATCGCCCCAGCAACTGCCCAGGGAGGGAGCCCCATGCTCGACATCCTCATCCGCGATGGCCGGGTGGTCGACGGCACCGGCCAGCCTGCCTATCCCGCCGACGTCGCCATCCAGGGAGACCGGATCGTCGCGGTGGAGCGACTGCCAGGCGCCGCGGCGCGCCGGGTGGTCGACGCGGCCGGTAAGGTCGTCTGTCCCGGGTTCGTCGACGCCCACAGCCACACCGACTGGTCGATCCAGGCCAACCCCACGGCCGAAAGCACCATCCGGCAGGGGATCACCACCGAGATCGTCGGCCACTGCGGCTGGAGCAACGCGCCGGTCAGCGACCTCTCCCGGGCCATGATCGCCGGGCGCCTCCAGACCTACGCCTACGACGGCCCGGTCGAGTGGGCGACGTTCGGCGAGTATCTGGACGTGGTGGGCCGACCGGGCTTCTCCTGCAACCTCGCCTGGTTCGTCGGCCACAACGCCGTCCGGGCCGCGGCCGGCGTCGTCGGACCCCATGCCACGGTGGACCAGCTCCGGGCCATGGAGGGGTACGTCCGCGAGGCCATGGAGGCGGGGGCGCTCGGGCTCTCCACCGGGCTGGAGTTCGAGCCGGGGCGGATGGCCCCGACCGAGGAGATCGTCCGCCTGGCCCGGGTCGCCGGCGAGTACGGTGGCCACTATGCCAGCCACATCCGCAACCGCGACGCTTCCCTTCAGCCGGCCATCGAGGAGTTCCTGGAGGTCGTCCGGCGGGGCGGCGTGCGCGGCGAAGTCTCCCATCTGAACGTCCGCCACAACACCGGCGCGCCGGAGGGCGCCTGGGGCCGGGCGGTGGATACGCTCGATCGGGCGCGGTGGGACGGCCTGGACGTCCTGGCCGACACGACGCCCTTCCAGGATGGCATCGGTCAGATGGCCGGCATCCTACCGCCCTGGGTGATGGCCGAAGGCCCCGCCCGGGCCGCCGAGCTGCTGCGCGAACCCGCCGTTCGCCGCCGGTTGCGCGGCGAGTGCGACCGCTACTGGCGGTTTATCCACCGGGGCGAGTGGCACCGGGTCCGCCTCCAGGGCAGCGCCGAGTATCCGGAGCTGAGCGGCCAGAGCTTCGTCGAGATCGCCGACCGGTGGCACCAGGACCCCTGGGACTGCTACTTCGACATCCTCGCCGCGGCCGGCCCCAAGCTGGAGAGCGTGATCGTCGTCGCCCGGCTCTTCACGCCGGAGCACGTGGCCGAGATGGCCCGCCATCCGCTGTTCAACCTGGCCGTGGACACCTTCAGCAGCCGGATCGACGGCCCACTGGCCGAGCGGACGCGCCACCCGCTGAGCTACGCGGGGATGGTCCACTACCTCACCCACCACGTGCGCGAGCGCCGCACCCTCCAGTTGGAGGAGGCGATCCGCAAGATGACGAGCATGCCGGCCACCCACCATGGCCTTCGAGACCAGGGGCTGCTCCGAGCCGGCGACCGGGCGGACGTGGTCGTCTTCGACCTCGACCGGCTGGCCGACGTCTCCACCGTCGAGCGCCCGCTGGCCTACGCCCGGGGCGTCGAGCACGTGCTGGTCAACGGTGTCTTCGTGGTGGACGGCGGGGCGCACACCGGTGCCCGACCCGGCCGGGTGCTGCGACGGGGGTGACATCCCCATCAGTCGCGGTAGGCGCTGCCGCGTTGGCCAGCGTCAAGCACGTGGATGGTGCCCGTCTGGTTGTCCAGATGCAGTTCGACCCGATACTCGCCAACCCGGAGTCGCCACTCGCCCTGTCGCCCTCGCAGCTTCTTGAGGTCGACGCTTCGCGGATCCTGGCGCAGGCGCTCCAACGCTCTCCCAATCTCCCGCCGAGCGTCACGCGGGAGGTCCGCGATCGCCTTGCGTGCGGTCGCGCTGAGCTCCAGCAGCCAGGGCATCAGCGCGCTTCCTCGTCGTCGAGCAGTTCCTTCTTGACGATCTCCCATGGAATCGTCTCGCCACGCTCGAGCTCGGCTCGGGCCTGGTCGAGGCGCGCTGCTTCTTCGGGTGTCACCGATTCGTCGTCCTCTGGCGCCTCCATGAAGGCGCGGAGCACCGGATCGCTCTCGATCTCACCCAGATAGCGGAGAAACCCGCGGGCGGTCGGCACAGCGCTCTCGGGTAGGGCGTCGATCAGCTCATGCAGGTCCTCGCGTCGTCTGGCAACCATGCTTATCCCTCATCATTCGAATGAATCATCATTCAGGCTGCATCCATGACCCTGGCCGTCCGTAAGATCTCTCGTCGCCGAAACGGATTGTGCAGGGATGGCTTCTCGACCAGGTCGCTTTCTCGCCCGACGATGCTCATCAGTTCGTCCCGCATCCTCACCAGGTCCATCAAGCTGACGCGGGCGTCCGGCTCGAACTCGATCAAGACATCCACGTCGCTATCGGGCCGGAAATCGTCGCGGAGAACGGAGCCAAACAGCGCCAGCTCCCGGACGTGGTGACGGTGGCAGAAGTCGGCGATCTTCGCCTGGTCGATGGGAGTTCTTGGCTGCATCGCGCTCCTCTCCGGTCTCGTGGTCGTCTTGCCGCGGTGACAGCGCCAACCCTATTGTACCGCATAGGTTCCGGTTCACTCTGCGCTCCTCAGGGGCCACCTGTGACATGAGTGACGCTTGTGACATTAGTGACATTAGCCCCAAGGGGGTGGGCGACGCGGGGAGGACCTAACCCGGCCCCCTTCCCGGGGAGACCTAACCCCCTGGCCCCCTTCCCGTCGCGGGAAGGGGGGACCCTGCCCCCCCTCGCTCGGCGTCCGCATCGACGAGCTCGATACCGGCCGATCGACTGATCCGAGCGAGGACACCGGCGAGGTCGTCCTGAACATCGTCGTTCGTAACGCGCAGCACCCGGAGCCCCAGGTGCGCCATCAGGTCGTCACGCGCGGCGTCGTACTCGCACTGAGCGGCGTGCACCCCGCCATCCACCTCGACGACCGGGCGGGCCGAGTGGCAACAGACGTCTACCACGAACCCGCGGATCACTCCCCTTCCCGCGACGGGAAGGGGGGCCAGGGGGTTAGGTCTCTCCGGCCGTCCCCCCTCGCCCCGTCACCCCGTCGCCGCGGCGCCCCGTCGCACTACCCAGCGACAAGAGCCGCGACCTGGTGTACCATAGTCTCCAACCGGCGGTACGCTTCAAGACGGAGTCCGGGGTTGACGGGGCGACCGGGCGACGGGGCGACCGGAGTTGACGCCGAGACCGGGCGACGCGGCGACCCCGACGCCCCCTCGCCCCGTCGGGGGATGGTGTTGGGAAGGTCCAGGAAGGAGGGATCGGCACGATGACTCGGCAAGCAGATATCACATCGGCGGCGGACCGGCAGGCCGCGCTGCTCGCGCAGGCGGACCGGTCGATGGCCGGCGGGGGATTGGGGCTGTTCGTCCTGCCCCCGGACGTCAACCTGGTGGTTGCCCGGGGCGCGGGCAGCCACGTCTGGGACGTCGCCGGCCGCGAGTACATCGACTACCACCTGGGCTCCGGGCCGGCCCTCCTCGGGCACGCCCACCCGGCCGTCGTCGAGGCGGTCGCGGCCCAGCTCCCCCGGGGCAGCACCTCCTCCTTCCTCAACGAGCCGGCCATCCGCCTCGCCGGGCGCATCGTCGGGGCCGTGCCCTGCGGGGGGCTCTGCCACTTCGTCGGCTCCGGCACCGAGGCCACCCTGTACGCGCTGCGGATCGCCCGAGCCCACACAGGCCGGAGCACGATCCTGAAGTTCGAGGGCGGCTGGCACGG
>JACPQP010000505.1 GCA_016190465.1 Chloroflexota bacterium | reverse complement strand
GTCGCAGGGCACCCCCCCGCGATACCTACCCTTGTGAGCCGAGTGGGGGAGAGGGAGAGCGGCCTCCTTCTTCACCCCCGGGTGGGGGCCCGGCTCAGGAACGGCGGGCAGGGGGTAGAGGGGGTCACCGGGTAGGGGCAGGCCCCCGTGCCTGCCCCTACCCGCAGGGGGACTGGCATAGGTCTTGCTCAACCGGCGGCACAGGTGTGGCAGATACCGAGCACGGTTCCGCGCAGCAGGAAGCCCGCGTGGGAGCACGACGGCCACCTCGGAGACCGGCGGTAACGCCTGCCCGTTCGCCAGCCCATGCACGAGTGGGAGAGTTGACGCCCGCGGCGCCGGCGAGCGGCAGACCATCTACGCGATCGGCTGGTAACCGGACTGCTCCTTACCGAGGAGGAGGGGCGCACGAGAGTGCACCAAAAGGTAAGGACGGCCCTCCGTCGACAGCTGTCGTTCGTCTGTGCAGACTGACGGCTGGTTACGTGGCGGGTTGAGGGCTGGCTCGAAGGAGGTGACGCTGAATGGACCTGATTCAACGGCTTGAGCAGTTTCGACGAGAAGAGCAGCAGCTCACCTGGGAAGGGTCGTTCGCCGAGTACTTCGACCTGGTGTTGCAGAACCCATCGATCGCCCAGCTCTCCCACGCACGCGTCCACAACATGGTCAAAGACGCCGGGGTCGAGGTGCTGCGAGACGGCGAGAAAGAGTACCGGTTCTTCTCTCGTGACCTTTTCGGTCTGAACAAGACACTGCAACAGCTCGTCGAGTATTTCAGTTCGGCCGCGCGGCGACTCGAAGTCCGGAAGCGCATCCTGCTGCTGATGGGCCCGGTCGGGGGTGGCAAGTCTACGATTGTGACGCTGCTGAAGCGTGGGCTGGAGAACTACAGCCGAACCCCCGCGGGGGCGCTCTACGCCATCAAGGGCTGCCCGATGCACGAGGAGCCTCTCCATCTCATCCCCCAACCGCTCCGGCAGGACATCCACAAAGAATACGGCATCTACATCGAGGGCGACCTCTGCCCCGTTTGCCGCCAGGTGCTGCGCGACGAATACGACAACCGCATGGAGAACGTCCGGGTCGAGCGGATCGCCTTCTCGGAAAAACAGCGCACCGGCATCGGCACCTTCACGCCCAGCGACCCGAAGTCGCAGGACATCTCCGAGCTGACCGGCAGCATCGACCTGGCGACCATCGGCGAATACGGGGTCGAGTCTGATCCGCGTGCCTACCGCTTCGACGGCGAGCTCAACATCGCGAACCGCGGCTTGATGGAGTTCATCGAGATGCTCAAGTGCGACGAGAAGTTCCTCTATGGACTGCTTACCCTGTCGCAGGAGCAGAACATCAAGACCGGGCGGTTCTCGATGATCTACGCCGACGAAGTGATCGTCTCTCACACCAACGAGAACGAGTACAACACGTTCGTCGCCAACAAGAAGTCGGAGGCGCTGCAAGATCGCATCATCGTCATCAAGGTGCCGTATAACCTGCGCGTATCCGACGAGGTGAAGATCTACGAGAAGCTGTTGGCGGAGAGCGCGCTCTGCGATGTCCACATCGCGCCCTACACCCTGGAGATCGCCAGCACGTTCGCGGTGCTCTCACGCCTGGAGCAGTCGAAGAAGGCGGGGATGAGCCCGTTGAAGAAGCTCAGACTCTACAACGGCGAGGAGGTCGAGGGCTTCAACCAGAACGACGTTCGCGAGCTCCAGGAGGAGTCCGTCCGCGAGGGCATGGACGGCATTTCCCCGCGCTACATCATCAATCGCCTCTCCAACGCGCTGATCAAGGACAACGTGTCCTGCCTGAACCCGATTGAGGCGCTGCGGGCGCTGAAAGATGGGTTTGAGCAGCACACCAGCATCAGTCGAGAAGAGCGCGAGCGCCTGCTGAACTTGATCGCGGAGGCCCGCAAGGAGTACGACGAAGTCTCGAAGCGTGAAGTGCAGCGGGCGTTCGTCTACTCCTATGAGGAGTCGGCCAAGACGCTGCTCAACAACTACCTGGACAATGTCGAGGCGTTCTGCAACAAGACGAAGCTCAAGGACCCGATCACCGAGGACGAGATCGAGCCTGACGAGAAGCTGATGCGCTCGATCGAGGAACAGATCGGCGTCACCGAGACGGCGAAGAAGGCGTTCCGTGAGGAGATCCTGATTCGCCTCTCCTCGCTCGCCCGGCGTGGAGTCAGCTTCGACTACCGGTCCCACGAGCGACTAAAGGAGGCCATCGAGCGAAAGCTGTTCAGCGATCTGAAGGACGTGGTGAAGATTACGACGTCGACCAAGACGCCGGACGCCGGGCAGCTTCGCAAGATGAACGACGTCGTCGAGCGGCTGATCAGCGAGCAGGGATACTGCGCGATCTGCGCGAACGAGATCCTGCGCTACGTCGGCACGCTCTTGAACCGGTGACCGGGCGACGGGGTCAGGGGGCGACGCCCCGAACTCTCCCCCGTCTCTGCGTCGGAGAGGGGGCGACCTAACCCCCCTGCCCCCTTCCCGCGTCGGGAAGGGGGGCCGGTCCCCCCTCTCCGTGTCGGAGAGGGGGACAGGGGGTGAGGTCCGTCCCCCAGGGGCACGAACAGTCTAGATAAACTGTTCGTGGGTCCGTTGCCCCTCCGCGGAAGGAGGCTGGACAGATGCTGGTCAGCTTTTCGTTGTCACGTCAGGACTGGTCGCTCCATCGCAAGGGTCTGGCGGACCAGGCCAGGCACAACGAGAAAGTCAAAGAGGCGATCAAGAGCAATCTCCCGAGCATCATCAGCGAAGAAGCGATTATCACCTCGGATGGCAAGAGGATTGTCAAGGTGCCGATCCGCTCGCTGGAGCTACCCCGTTTCCGGTACGACATCGGGCGCAACAAGCATATCGGCCAGGGCGAGGGGAACTCGCAGTCGGGTGACAACGTGGGCGAGTCGGCGCCCGGCCGGGGAAGGCAGGCCGGCGATCAGCCTGGCATCGACTACTACGAGGCCGAGATTACCGTCGACGAGCTGGCCTCGCTGATCTTCGAGGATCTTGGCTTGCCCAACCTCCAACAGAAGTCAGCCGAGGTGCTGGAGACCGAGTCCTTCCGGTTTAGCGAGATCGCCAAGAAAGGGCTGATGCCCAACCTCGACAAGCGCCGGACCATCCTCCAGAACATCAAGCGGAATGCGCTTCAGGGCATGCCGGCCTTTCGCCACGTCACCGACGACGACCTGCGGTTCAAGGTCTGGCGGCCCGAGGTGAGGCGCGAGACCAACGCGGTCATCATCGCGATGCGCGACGTCTCCGGCTCGATGGGCGAGTTCGAAAAGTACATCACCCGCTCGTTCTACTTCTGGATGGTGAAGTTCCTGCGCTCGAAGTATAACAGTGTGCGCATCGTGTTCATCACCCACCACACCGAGGCGAAAGAGGTCGACGAGGACACCTTTTTCAAGTTGGGGGAGAGTGGTGGCACCAAAGTCTCCTCGGCCTACCAGCTCGCGCTCGACATCATCAAGGAGCGCTTCGATCCCCAGGCCTGGAACATCTACCCGTTCCACTTCTCCGACGGCGATAACTGGGGCGATGTCGACAATCGCCGCTGCGTCGATCTCGTGAACAGGCTGGTCGAGGCCTGCAATATCTTCGGATATGGCGAGATCCGAGAGGGTGGTGTCCGCTCGACGAGCACGCTGATGTCGGCGTTCAGCCAGATCAAGAGCGACAAGTTCGTCAGCGTGGTCATCACCGACAAGCGCGATGTGCATCCGGCGCTCAAGAAATTCTTCTCGCCGCAGCGACAAGAGGCCGCGTAGATGAACGACCTGGAGACTCGCGATCTGGAGAAGGCCATCGAGCGCATCTGGGAGATCGCCGAGCGGCTCGGCCTCGACCCGTACCCGCTCCGCTTCGAGGTCATCCCGGCGACGATCATGTATGAGTTCGGGGCCTATGGACTGCCGGGACGCTTCGCCCACTGGACGAACGGCCGGGCCTATCAGCAAATCAAGACGATGTACGACTATGGCCTGAGTAAGATCTACGAGTTGGTGGTCAACACAAACCCCAGCTACGCCTTCCTGCTCGAAGGCAACACCGTGCTCCAGAACAAGCTGGTCGCGGCGCACGTGGTCGCGCACTGCGACTTCTTCAAGAACAACGCCTACTTCGCGAACACCAATCGCCAGATGATCGACGCCGTCAGCATCAACGCCGAGCGGATCCGCCGCTACGAGTTCCAGCACGGTCACGACGAGGTCGAACGATTCCTCGATTCCGTGCTCTCCATTCAGGAGCACGTGGATCCGCACCTCTCGATGCGGCGAGCGGTCGATCGTCCGGAGTCCGCGGAAGATACCGAGACGGCCAGGAGACCGCGGGAGACGCCCTACGACGACCTCTTCCGGCTGGATGCGCCCTCGCCATCCGTGGAGTCACCGCCGGCGGCCCGGCGCTTCCCGGAGGAGCCGGAGAAGGACCTGTTGCACTTCCTCGCCGGTCACGCGCCGGACCTCAAGACGTGGCAGCGCGATATAATCATGATCGTGCGCTCGGAGATGCTGTACTTCGTCCCCCAGATGCAGACGAAGATCATGAACGAAGGGTGGGCGTCCTACTGGCACGCCCGGATCATGCGGGAGCTCGACCTGACCCAGCAGGAGTACGTGGAGTTTGCCCATCTGCACGCGAGCGTGCTCGCGCCCTCCAAGCGCAGCCTCAATCCCTATTATGTGGGCTTCAAGATGTTCGAGGATATCGAGCGCCGCTGGGACAACCCGAGCGAGGAGGAACGGCGGGAGCTGGGTCGCCCGGGCGGTGAGGGGCGGGCAAAGATCTTCGAGGTGCGTTCGCAGGAGAGTGATGCCTCTTTCATCCGCAACTATCTGACCCGCGATCTGGTTAAGGAGCTGGACCTGTACATCTACAAGCTCGAAGGCGACGAGTGGAAGGTGGTCGAGAAGGACTGGGAGAAGATCCGCGACATGATCGTCGCGAGCATGACCAACTTCGGCAACCCCTACATCGTCGTCGAGGACGGCGATTACCGGCGAAACCGTGAGCTCCTGCTGCGCCACGTCTACGAGGGACAGGAGCTGGACATCGAGTACGCCGAGCGCACGCTCCAGCACGTCTACAACCTCTGGCGGCGACCGGTTCACATCGCGACCCGATTGAACGACAAGGACATCCTCCTGTCGTTCGATGGCCAGAAAAACGAACGGCACATCGCCTAGCTCCCTCAGCCGTCTTGCCAGATGCCTGCCAATCACGTACAATGTCGGTGGTTCAATCCGCGGCAGACTTCGCCGCGGCGACCGAAACAGAACGGGAACAGGATCGACTTGTCCGGCGGCAATACGACGGCCCGGCTCTGGCCGGGCGCTACTCACGTTGGCCAGGCTCCTCACCGAGAGCTCGGCCACGGCGGGGTAGACCCGCGATGACCATACGGGTTGGGCATCACGCGATCGGGCATTGGCCCGGGCAGTGTGCCGACGAATTGGCCTCAGGCAGCCACCTCTCGAGAGCGGCGATCACCTAGCCGAGGCGGGGAGGGCTGGCGAAGGCCCTCGTACGCGTCGGCGATGGTTGCGCCCGGCGAACCAATTGGCCGCTGGCGGACGATTGGTTCGCCGGTGAGGATACCCGAGGGAGGGGCTGGATATGGTGGAAGCGGGATTTCAGATTCGGCTCGCCACGCCGAACGACGTCGATAAGATCAAAGGGTCGAGCAAGTACACGCTCGCCAACCCCGAGGGGCGCCCCCAGCGCAAGCGCTACGAAGATGCCGTCCAGCGGAACGAGTTGCTGGTTCTTTCGCATTACGACCCGAAAGAGCGCACCGACCAGATCGAAGGCTTCCTCGAGTGGCACTCGAGGGTCGACGACGCCGTGACCATCCGCGATGCGGGCACCACCGGCGAGGAGCCGAACCCGGGCATCCTCAAGCGGCTGATCCGCGAGCTACTCCGCATGTTCCATCCCCCCTCGGCCAGCGTGAAGGTTCGCGAGGACCAGCGCGTCTGGAACGAGGTCTTCCGCGATCTGCCCGGCTTCGAGTTGCGGGGGCGCGAGTACACGCGCCCGCACTACCGCTACATCTGGGAGTGGACGCCAGACGCCGAACGGGCCGCCCTGCGACCCCGCCGTGGTGAGATGGTCACCCGCCCGGGAGGGCGAGGGTGAGAATCTACGGCACGCGCAGCCGGCGGATCTGCACCGGCTCGACGATGCCCCGGAGCGGCACCTCGCCCGCCTTAGCGCTCAGCCGCTCGCGCTCGATCAGGGCGCCCACGTCGGGCTGGTCGCAGACCGCTCCCGTGGCGACGATCTCGCCGCCGGTCGCCACGTGCTCGACGCGTGACGCGATGTTGACGGTGGTGCCGAAGTAGTCGAGCTTGCCGACCTGATTCGCGACAAGCGATGGCCCCTCGTGGATCCCGATCTTCAAGACGCGAGTCGGATCGGCCAGGCCGGCCGTATCGAGCTTCCGGATGTCGCGCTGCATCGCGCAGGCGGCCGCCACGGCGTCGCGGGCCGTCGGGAAGACGGCCATCACCGCGTCGCCGATCGTCTTGACGATGGCGCCCCGGTTCGCCGCGATCGCCGCGCCGAGGATCACGAAGTGCTCCTGGACCAGCCGGAACGCGCGGGCCTGTGACAGGCGCTGGTAGAGCGCGGTCGAGCCGGTCAGATCGGTGAAGACGAACGTGAGTCGCTGGATGCTCAGGAGCAGCCCCGGGGCGAGCGCTTCGGACGAGAACAGGTCGCGGAACTCCTGGACCGTGCTGACCGTCGCCGCCGTGACGATGGTATCCGGCCACTCGGCGCGCTCGACCTGAAGCAGGATCGGGGCACCAGCCTGGTTGCTCGTCACCAGCGCAACCTCTCCTGGCGCCACCGTCGCCGCCTCCGGCTCGATGCGTTCCGGCGTGATGGCGATCGATACCTGATGCTCAACTGCTCGCTCGATCGCCCGGATCGAGACGCTTTCTCCAGCCGACTCGCGAAGGGTCCTTCTGGACCCGTCGTGCCCCTGCCCCCTCTCGTTCCTGATGGGGGCGGGCGCGGAGAGGGGGAGCCGCCATCCCCCTCCCCGCGTCGGG
>JACPQP010000498.1 GCA_016190465.1 Chloroflexota bacterium | reverse complement strand
GCCCCGTTTGCCCTCTCTCTGGCCCGCTCCGGGCCCTAAGTACTCCAGATGTGCTATCATACTGCCGCGCGGCATACAGCGATCCGGGAGGGTAGTCGGCCGGGATGGCGATCTGCGTGCGCGTGGCGACGGCGGGCGACTATCGCCCGTGCGCGGCAATCGATCGGGGTTACACGACGTCGACCGTCTGGCAGATGGAGTACCGCTTCGACGGGTTCGATGCCAATCAGGGCACGGTGTGCTTTCGGACGGTCCGGCTCCCCCGGCCGCTGACCGTGGTGGAGAGCCCACCGGCCGACGCACTGATCCGCGAGTGGCTCCGGGCCGCGGGCTTCTTCGTCGCGGCAGACGAGCTGAGCGACCGAATTGTCGGCTTCCTGGCGGTCGAGGCGGACGCGGAGCGGCGCATCGCTCGGGTGTCCGACCTGGTCGTTCGACCCGAGCAGCGGGGACAGGGGATAGGATCTCGGCTGGTCGGGGAGCTGCGCCGGTGGGCGCGCGAGCAGGGCTTTCAGACGCTGCTGGCCGAAACGCAGACGCGCAATTACCCCGCCTTGCGCTTCCTGATGAAGAACGGTTTCGCCTTCTGCGGGTTTCACGAGCAGGCCCACCGTGGCCGCGAGATCGTGGTCTACTTCGCCGCGACGGTATGAACAATAGATGAACAAAGATCGGATAGACGGTCAGCCCGACCTTCAGCAGCTCCTCGCCTGGCTGATGGAACAGCGCCAGAAGGATCACGAGGCGGTCGACCTGCTCGCGGGACAGGTCGGGCGGATCGTCAGGGGGGAGTCGGAGCTGACCCAGGCCGTCCGGCGACTTGACGACGAGATCGTGCGGTTGCGGCAACAGCTCGGACAGTTGAGCCCGTTTTCCGACGCCGTCCGACAACTGCGCGAGTCGATCGATCTTGTGGCGACGCGCGTGGAGGATCAGGCGGCGTCCCGCGAGCGGGAGCTGCAAGCGGCGAACGCAGAGGTCGCGCGGGACCGGCGCGGTCTTGGCGAGCTGGCCCAGCGCGTCGCAGAGCTTCAGCGCACGATCGAGGGGCTGAACACCCGGCAGGCCGCGATCGCCGAGGAGACGCGACACGAGCGCGGCGAGCTGTCGTCGCTGGTTGCTCGGCTTGAAGCGGTCGAGCGCCAGTGCACACAACTTGTCGGTCGCCTCCGCCAGAGCGACGAAGCCCACCGTCGCACGGAGAACATGCTGTCCGTGTTGCAGGAACGGGGCGAGTCGCTGGAGAAGGCGATCAACGAGGTGGACAACTGGCAGAAGCTGGCTGATCTGCGCTGGAATCGGCAGTTAGGCGATTGGCAGCAGCAGCTCGACCGCTGGCGTGCCGAGCTTGACGAGCGCACGCGTTCGATTCCGGGCATTGCACAGCAACTGGGCGTGCTCGGCGATGCCGACGCCGCGTTGCGCGAGCTGATCGTCCAGCGCGAGAAGCAGATCGAGCTGATTGCCGTCGGGGTACAGCGGGTCGACGGAGCGTTGGCCAGCGTTCGCGAGCAGACGCAGCACGTTGCCGATGCGGGGGAAGCGCAGCGGCGGCGGATCGACGAGCTCGTGTCCGCTCAGTGGAAGGTGAGCGAGGACACCCAGCGCGGGATGGCCACCGCCGCCGAGCTGCGGGATCACCTGGAGCGACAACGGGTCCGCCTCGACGAGCTGCGCGCCTGGACAGAGGAGCTGGAGAGGAAACGACAGCGCACGCAGGATATGGCCGACCTGTTGGCCGTTCGGTTGCGTGAACAGGGGCTGCTTGCCGAAGAGCACGACAACCAGCTTCGCGACCGGCTCGTGGCCCTTCAGGCCGAGGCTCAGGCACGCTTCATCCTCCTCGAGCGCCGGGAGCTCGCGTTCCGTGAGCGCCAGGTGGGCGTGTTACAGGCGGAGGTGCGTGAGCTGACCGAGGTGCTGGCCCGCTGGCAGGGATCCTCCCAGGAACGACCGAGTCATCAGTCATCAGTTGTCAGTTCTCAGTAGTCCGGGGCTGCTGACGAGTGACTACTGAGAACTGATAACTGACAACTGATAACTCGGCTGATGACTCGGCTGACTACTGACGACTGAAGGGCGAGTGGCATGAGCTTCGTCGAGCCGATCACCTCGCTGGAAGATCCCATCGAGCAGGTCATCGAGGATCCGTACCGGACGCGGCTGTTCGCGTTCGGCGCGGTCATCGTCATCGCTATGCTGGCGCTCGCCGCGCAACTCTATCGTCTCCAGATCGCCGAGGGTCAGAAGTACCGGAACTACGCGGACAACAACCGTTTCCGGATCCTCCACGTCGAGGCGCCCCGGGGCGTGATCTACGACCGCAACGGCATCCTGATGGTCCGCAACCGGCCGAGCTACACGGTCGGGGTGATTCCGGCCGACCTGCCGAAACAACCGGAGGCGATCCTCCGGCGAGTCGAAGCCGTGTTGGGTCTTCCCGACGGTGAGGCCCTTCGGCAGTTTCGTGAGCGCACGACCGACCAGTTCACGCTGATCCCACTCAAGACAAACGTCGACGAGCCGACCGCCTTCCTACTGGAGGAGCGTCACCTGGACCTGCCAGGCGTCCACGTCGTCATCCAGCCGATCCGCGAGTACCTCGATGGACCACTGACGTCCCATATCCTCGGCTACGTCGGACCGATCAACCGGGAGCAATTCGAGGACCTGCGAAAGTTTGTCGAGAAGCGCTACGGGCTGCTCGATCGAGTTGGCCAGAGCGGGATCGAGCAGGGGTTCGAGCCGGACCTGCGGGGTATCCCCGGCGAGCGGCGCATCGAGGTAGACGTGACCGGGCGAGAGGTGCGCCGGCTCGGCGTGGATAGTCCCAAACCCGGCCACAACCTGGTCCTGACCATCGACCTCGACCTTCAACGGGCGCTGGCTACCGCGCTGGCCGAACGACTCGATCGTTACGAAACGGCGAGCGCTGTGGCTTTGCAGCCCGCGACGGGCGAAGTGTTGGCGCTCATTCATCTGCCCGCCTACGACAACAATCTCTTCGCGCGCGGTATCCCCCAGGCGGACTTCGCGGCGCTGCTGGCCGATCCGCGCAATCCCCTGCTCAACGGCGCCATCGGTGGCACCTACCTTCCCGGCGCGCCATTCCAGACAGTGATCGCCGCGGGCGGCCTCCAGGAGGGGATCATCGGTCCCCGGACGCTCATCGACTGTCCCGGGTCGCTGCTCGCGCCGAGCCGCTTCGATCCGACGGTCAACACGGAGTTTCCCGATCGCGGTGCATTCGGGCGGCAGGATGTGGTCGCGGCGCTCGGCAACGGCTGCAACGCGTTCTTCTACCAGGTGGGGGGCGGCGAGCCCACCGGCAAGTTCGCCGGGCTCGGTGTCGATCGGATCGCCCACTATGCACGCCTGCTGGGATTCATCAGCCTCGGCGGCATCGGCCTTCCGGGCGAAGCCAGTGGGTTCTTCCCGTCGCCCGAGTGGAAACAGCGCACTTACGACGAGATCTGGTACCACGGCGACACCTATCTGGTCTCGGTCGGCCAGGCGTACCTCACGGTGACGCCGCTCCAGATGGCCCAGCTCGCAGCGCTGGTCGCGAACGGCGGCACTCTCTACCGTCCGCAGCTCGTCCGCAAGATCGTCGACGATCAGGATCAGATCGTTCGCACTTTTCGACCCGAGGTCGTTCGGGCCGTGCCGCTCGACGCGGCCCACTGGTCACTGCTTCAAGAAGGGTGGAAGGCGGGGATGGCGATCGGGCAAACCCCGAACGGCGCACGCTATCAGGGTACCGCCTACTTCCCCGGTGCGACCGACATGCGCCTGGCTGGTCACGCGGCGACAGCCGAGCGGGCGGCGATCGACGCCAGCGGGAAGCTGCTCAATCACGGCTGGTTCGTCGGGTACGCCCCGTCTGACGTCCCGGAGGTGGCCCTGGCGATCTTCCTTCGGCGGGGATCTCGGGAAGAGGCCGTGCAGATCGCCGAAAGTGTCTTCCGGAATTACTTTCGGGTGGCGCCTCCTCCATATATCCCGCCCCGGAGTGGCGGATCGACCCACGGCCAGCATTAGCACGGGGGCGGCCCGGGGGCTCAGAATGCGCAGTTTGAGGGATTGGCGACACTTCGATCTGACTCTCTTCGGTGCGGCGGTTCTGCTCGTCGCCTATGGTCTGCTGATGATCTACAGCGCGACGCTCGGCATCGAGGACGGAGGCGCGCTCGACAGTCGCGTCATCCGGCAGGCCGCTTACGCCGCGATCGGGTTCTGCTTGCTCCTGCTGGTGAGCGCGATGGACTACCATATGCTCGCCACTCTGGCCTACGCTATGTACGCGGTGACCATCGTGCTTCTCACCGTCGTCTTGATCACTGGGCAGATCTTCCACGGCGCTCAGCGGTGGATCGACCTGGGCCTCTTTCCGCTGCAACCTTCGGAGGCGGCGAAACTGGCCACCGCGTTGGCGCTGGCTCGCTATCTCAGCGACCGCGGGGAGCGGATCCACCAGGCCCGGTTCATCCTGCGTACCCTTCTCTTTCCCGCGATGCCCGCCGCGCTGATCCTCGCCCAGCCGGATGTCGGCACCGCCGCGATCCAGTTCGCCATCTGGCTCGGCGTCATCGTCGTGGCGGGCGCGCGCTTCGTGCACCTGGGAGCTTTGCTCGGCGCGACGATCGCGCTGACACCGTTGGCCTGGCTGCTTATGCAGGACTACATGCGCAAGCGGGTGATGATCTTCCTGGATCCCGCGAGCGACCCCCTTGGCGCCGGCTACAACGTGATTCAGGCCCTCATCGGCGTCGGGTCGGGCGGGTTGCTGGGCCGCGGCTTTACCAGCGGCACCCAGAGCCAGCTGCACTTCCTGCGGGTGAAGTACGCCGACTTCATCTTCTCGGTCCTCGCCGAGGAGCTCGGCTTCGTCGGTGCGATGGTCCTGCTGGCGCTCTTCCTGGTCGTGCTGTTGCGCGGGCTGCGGGTGATGTTCATCTCGGCGGACACGTTCGGTCGTCTGACCGCGACCGGTCTGCTCAGCGCAATCCTCCTCCAGGTGTCCGTCAACATCGGCATGAACATCGGGCTGTTACCAGTCACAGGGGTCACGCTGCCACTCATCAGCTACGGTGGGAGCTCACTGCTAACCGTACTGGTGTCGCTGGGGGTGCTGGAGAGCGTCGCGATGCGACACCGGAAATTCGAGTTCTGACGCAGCCTACCACCAGCCCCGGGGGTAGTTCCGATACGGATCGAGCGGCGGGTAGACGCCAGATTCGACCGCCTGGGCCACCCGGTCCAGGAGCGCGTCGAGCTCTTCCATCTCGAGGTGCTCGCCGAGGGTCTGCCGCAGCTCGGCGACCCGCGCCGGGTCGCGATGGAGCCCGTCCAGCTCCAGGCGTAGCGGAGGTGGAATTGGCTCGCCACAGAAGTCCCAGATCGCGGTGCGCAGCTTGGGGACGACGTGAAAGGTCAGCCCGTGATCGATTCCCCAGAGATGGCCGGCTCGATCGCGAATCAGGTGCGAGATCTTGCGGTCAGCGTTGTTGGCGATGAGGTCGAAGAGGGCGATCCGCTGCAAGTCAGCCCGGTGCTCACGGCGAAGCAGCTCGAAGTCGGCCTCCTCGTCCGGATCGACGTACAACTGGATCGTTCCGGTGCCGTAGGGCCCCTCGCGGACGACCGTGAGCGGGATGAAACCCCAGCCGAGAGAACGGGTGAGGAGATAGGACGCATACTCCCGTCGATAGAGGGTGCCAGCGGGGAAATCCCAGAGCGGGGCCTCGCCGCGGCGAGGCTTGTAAATCGCGGTCACCGCGCGCCCGCCAATCGAACCGTCAATCGAACCATCCGGGACGCGGACGATTACGGCGAAGCTGTAGTTGGAGCCCCAGGGCAGCTCCTTGCAGGCGACGATCTCGCCGGTGGCGAGCACGTTGGTCAGGTCAACGTGGTCGGCCGGTTCCCCTGACCGGTCCGCGTCGGTGGGCCCATCCCCGGTTGGCGTTCGCGCAACGCGAACGATTCGGCGAGAGGACGAACGAGATCCTGCGCCCCGTGCCCGTTGCCGTGACACTGCTCCCTCTCACCCCACGTAGTTGATCCCGCTGTGTAAACGATTTTACCTGCCTTCTCTCGCGCCAGTCAAGAAAGGGACAGGTGCAGTATAATTGTAGGGAAACCCACCGGACGACAGGAGAGACTTCCCTGATGGCATCCCATCACGTCTCACCGCCTGACCAGGGCCCACCGGCGGGGCCGGCGATCCACCATATCGGCATCGCGGTGGCCGACACGGCGGCGGCCCTCCGGCTGTACGTCGGCACGCTTGGCTTGCGGCCAGGGCCGACCGAGCTGAACGAGCGCGAGCGCGTCAAGATCACCTTCTTGGATGGCCGGAGCGGTCGGCTCGAGCTCCTCGAGCCCACCGAGCCGGACAGCGCCGTCGGGAGATTCCTTGAAAAGCGTGGCGAGGGGATGCACCACCTCTGTCTCGAGGTCACTGACCTGGAAGGTGAGCTGACACGGCTGGCCACGGCGGGCTACCAGCTCGTCGACCAGATCCCGCGACGGGGGATGCACGGCGAACGGCTGGCGTTCGTGCATCCCAAATCGACTCATGGCGTGATGATCGAGCTATACGAAGTGGTGAGGTGACCACGGTGGCAATCGAGACGCGGCGACGAGCAACGGAGCTCCGCCAGCGGCGGCAGCGGTGGGAGCACGACGCGGTCCGACCAGCCCGCGAGCGCCGTCCGGAGCGTCAGGCCCGGTTTGAAACGCTGGGCGGAATCCCCGTCCGTCACCTGTACGATCCGACCGACTTTCCAGAGAGCGAGTACTTGGACCGGCTGGGGTTCCCCGGCGAGTATCCGTTTACCCGGGGCGTCTACCCGACGATGCACCGGGGCCGGCTGTGGACGATGCGCATGTTCGCCGGCTTCGGGAGCGCCGAAGAGACGAATCGCCGGTTCCGCTATCTGCTGGGCCACGGGCAAACCGGGCTATCGGTCGCCTTCGATCTGCCCACGCTGTACGGCTACGACACCGACGACCCACGCTGCGCGGGCGAGTTCGGTCACTGCGGTGTGGCCGCGACCTCGCTGGCCGATCTCGAGGTGCTGTTCGCGGGCATCCCCCTGGATCAGGTCACCACGTCGATGACGATCAACGGCCCGGCGGCCATAATCTGGGCGATGTACATCACGGCTGCCGAGAAACAGGGGGTCTCGCTCGATCGGCTCGGTGGCACGCTGCAAAACGATATTCTGAAGGAATACATCGCCCAGAAGGAGTTCATCTTCCCGCCGGGCCCCTCGCTGCGGCTGGTGGTCGATACGATCGAGTTCGCGGCGCGCCAGATGCCAAAGTGGCATCCGGTCTCGATCAGTGGCTACCATATCCGTGAGGCCGGCGCCACGGCAGTGCAGGAACTGGCGTTCACGCTGGCCAATGGGCTCACTTACGTCGCCGAGACCGTTCGGCGGGGGCTCGCCGTCGACGAGTTCGCGCCACAGCTCTCGTTCTTCTTCAATGCGCAGAGCGACTTCTTTGAGGAGATCGCGAAGTATCGGGCGGCACGGCGCCTCTGGGCACGCCTGATGCGGGACCGGTTTGGTGCCCGGGATCCCCGCTCGCTGATGCTCCGCTTCCACGCCCAGACGGCCGGCTGCTCGCTCACTGCTCAGCAACCCGAGAACAACGTCGTGCGCACGACCCTCCAGGCGCTCGCCGCGGTTCTGGGTGGGTGCCAGTCGCTCCACACGAATGCGATGGACGAGGCGCTGGCCCTGCCCGCCGAGACGGCAGCGCGGCTCGCGCTCCGAACGCAGCAGATCATCGCCTTCGAGAGCGGTGTGACGTCGACGGTCGACCCGTTGGGGGGCGCTTACTTCGTGGAGGCGCTGACCAACGAGGTCGAGGTGGCGGCGGAAGACTACCTGCGCCGGATCGACACGCAGGGCGGAGTGCTCGCCTGCATTGAGAACGGCTTCTTCCAGCGGGAGATCGCCGAGAGCGCCTACCGCTTTCAGGGCCAGGTTGACGCCCGGGAGCGTATCATCGTCGGCGTCAACAGATTCGTCGAGGACGAACCACTGCCGGTGCCGATCCTTCGGATACAGCCAGAGTGGGAAGCGCACCACCTGGGCCGTCTCCGGTGGGTGCGCGCGCAGCGCGACGCCGCGCTCGTCGCGGAGCGTCTGGACGCGCTTCGCCGGATGGCGACCGGGAGCGAGAACCTGATGCCGTCGATCCTCGACGCGGTTCGTGTGTACGCTACGCTAGGGGAGATCTGCGATGTGCTCCGCGAGGTCTTCGGGGAGTACGTCGAGCGACCGGTCATCTGAGGCGAATCGCCAATAGGAGATTTCAGATCGCAGCCAACAGCACCCCAACCCTCTCCCCGAAGGGAGAGGGTTGGGGTGAGGGAGGGGGAGACGTGTCCGAGGGCAGCCAGCAGCGCAAGATCCGCGTTCTCGTCGCCAAACCGGGGCTTGACGGCCATGACCGTGGCGCGAAGGTGGTCGCCCGCGCGCTCCGTGATGCCGGTATGGAAGTCGTCTACACCGGGTTGCGCCAGACGCCGGAGATGATCGTCGAGGCGGCGCTTCAAGAGGACGTGGACGTCGTCGGGCTGAGCATCCTGTCCGGCGCCCACAACGCGCTGGTGCCAAAGGTGTTGCGTTTGCTGCGCGAGCAGGGGCTGGACGACGTGATCGTGCTGGTCGGGGGCATCATCCCGGACGAGGACGTGGCGTCGCTTCGGGCAGCCGGGGTGCACGGCATTTTCGGCCCCGGAACTTCGACCCAGGACATCGTGGCGTTTATTCGCAATGGTGGGTGTGAGTACCACTCACCCCCCGGTCCCCTCTCCCACGCTGCGGGAGAGGGGGAGCCCCACCTCTCGGCTCCCTCTTCGTTGACGGAGAGGAGGCCGAGGGGGTGAGGTCGGTGGTGAAGCACCCATGATCCGACGCCGTGAGCGCACGCCGGAGGCGCTGGCCGAAGGAGTGGTGCAGGGTGATCGCCTGGCGGTGGCCCGCCTGATTACCCTGGCCGAGCAGGATAGCCACGCGGCCGAGCCCGGGCTGGCCCGACTCTACCCCCGGGCGCGGGCGGCGCACGTCATCGGGGTAACTGGCCCGCCGGGCGCCGGAAAGAGCACGCTGGTCTCACGGCTCGCCCGGTCCTACCGCCAGCGCGGGCGGCGCGTGGGGATCGTCGCCGTCGACCCCAGTAGCCCGTTCACTGGCGGCGCGGTCCTCGGCGACCGGATTCGGATGCAAGACCTCTACGGCGACCCGGAGGTCTTCATCCGGAGTATGGCGACACGCGGCGCGCTCGGCGGGTTGGCTCGGGCCACGCGTGCCGCGGTGGTGATCCTGGCAGCGTTTGGCTGCGATCCAGTGCTTGTCGAGACAGTCGGCGCGGGCCAGGACGAGGTAGAGGTCGCCCAGATGGCCCACACGACGGTGGTCGTCGACGTGCCGGGCCTTGGCGACGATATCCAGGCGATCAAGGCCGGCCTGGCCGAGATCGCCGACATCTTCGTGATCAACAAGGCTGATCGCGATGGGGCCGAGCAGTTGCTCGGCGCGATCCGCCAGGCCCTCGGGCTGGCCAAACCGCGCCGCGGCTGGCAGCCCCCCATCGTCCAGTCGGTCGCCACCGTGGGCACCGGAGTCGACGAGCTGGTTCAGGCGATCGAGCGCCACTGGGCCTATCTGAACGCGGATGGCGTCCGCGAGGCGCGAGAGCGGGAGATTGCGCGGCGTGAGCTGCTCGACCAGGTCCGCCAGCGGCTCTTCCGCCGGTTCATCGCGTCTACCGATCCGACGGAGATCAATCAAGCGGTCGACCGTCTTGCCTGCGGCGTGTCGGATCCGTTCACGCTCGCCGACGAGCTTACCCCTCCAGCCGCACTCTGTCCTTCCGAGGAGCCCTTCGCTGGCGCTCAGGATAGACTCCGCGACGAGCAATCTCCGCAGCGTGCAGAGGAAGTTGATCGATTCTAGTTCCGCGTCGTGGTCAGGTCCTTTCCGCACACGGCGCACCACCGCCGCTTCACCACCGTCCCCACCATCTCCACGTCGAGCCGAGGATGCGGGCAGGCTGCCGGCTCGAGGGGCTCTACGTGCGCGTCGCCAGGCTTTTCCTTGGTCCAGGGAAGCTTGAGAGAGAGCCGCATCGGTACACACCTCTGGGTGCGGGGAACGGCCGCACCACCGGGGCAACGAGCGCCCGGTTCGACACCGATAATACCGTATTTGGCGTCTCTTGTGAAGAGGGAAAAACTTACCGGTGCGCGTAGTTGCGGCGATAGTATTCCGTGTAGTCGCCGGATTTGATCGCGCGCCACCACCCCGGGTGCTCGACGTACCAGCGCACCGTCTCGGCGAACGCGTCTTCGAACCGGTAGCGCGGCTGCCAACCCAGGTGGCGAAGCTTCCCACTGTCCAACGAGTAGCGCCGGTCGTGGCCCGGCCGATCGGCGACGTACTGGATGAGGGAGTGGGGCTTGCCCAGCGAGTCGAGAATCAGGCGAGTGACCTCGATGTTTGGCCGCTCGTTGCCCCCGCCCACGTTGTAGATTTCGCCGGGTTCACCCTCGCGCAGCACGAGGTCGATCGCCGCGCAGTGGTCAAGGACGTAGAGCCAATCGCGCACGTTCCGACCATCGCCGTACACCGGCAGGGGCTGGTCGTCGATGGCGTTGGTGATGAACAGGGGAAGGATCTTCTCGGGGTACTGGTACGGGCCGAAGGTGTTGGAGCCCCGGGTGATCATCACCGGCACGCCGTAGGTCGTGAAATACGAGCGCGCCAGCAGATCGGCGCTCGCCTTGCTTGCTGAATAGGGGCTACGCGGGTCGAGCGCGTCGGTCTCTTTCGAGGATCCCTCGACGACGCTCCCATACACCTCGTCGGTGGAGACCAGGACGAAGCGCCCGATGCCGTGTTTCCGAGCGGCCTCCATCAGGGTGTACGTGCCGAAGACGGCGGTGCGGATGAAGGCGGTCGGGTCGAGGATCGATCGATCGACGTGCGACTCGGCGGCGAAGCTGGCCACGAGTGGGCGCTCGGCCAGCAGCGGCTCGACGTCGTCCGGGTTGGCAATGTCGCCACGGACGAAGTGGAAACGAGGATTGTCCACGACGTCGGCGAGGTTCTCGAGGCGGCCGGCGTAGGTCAGCTTGTCGAGCACGGTGACCCGGTCTTCGGGGTGGGTTCGCAGTAGCCAGCGAACGTAGTTCGAGCCGATGAACCCAGCGCCGCCTGTCACCAGGATATGCGCCATAGGTGACGTCTCCTCTCGATGGTGCGTCCCCCCTCTCCCCCTGCCTCCTCTCCACCAGGGGGAGAGGAGGTGCCTCTCCCTTCCCCCAGGATTGGGGGAAGGGGGAGGGGGTAGAGGGGGTGTCCCGTTACTCGTGGCCGGCGACGACCCCAACCCGACTGTAGTCGCCCAGCATGAACCGGTATGCCCGCGGCTTGGTCGGAGACCGGCCGATCTCCACGTTCCGCCCGATCAGGCTCTCCTCGATCCGGTACGGCAGGTCGACGATGCGGCTCTGCTCCAGCACGATGCTGTGTTCGATCTCGCTGCGCTCGATCCGGCAGTGATGATACACCGAGGTGAACGGGCCGATGTAGGAGTCGAGGACCTCTGTCTCCTCGCCGATGATCGCCGGACCGCGGATGACGCTGTTCCGAATGCGCGCGCCCCGCTCGACGACGACCCGTCCCGCGAGTTGGGAGTTGCCGTCGACCGTCCCCCAGTTCGCCGGTTCCAGCCTCTCGAGGATCAGCCGGTTCGCCTCCAGGATGTCCGCCATCTTGCCCGTGTCGATCCACCAGCCGGCGATGACCTCCGCGCGCACCTCGTACCGGTTGTCGATCAGCCACTGGATGGTATCGGTGATCTCGAGCTCGCCGCGCGCCGATGGCTTGATCGCCCGCACGGCCTCGAAAACGTGGTGGTCGAACATGTAGATGCCGATGACAATCAGATCGGACTTTGGCTGACGCGGTTTCTCGGTGAGTCGAACGACGCGGCCATCCTCGAGCTCGGCGACGCCAAAGTCCTGGGGGTTTGGCACGTGGTGCAGCAGGATCTGACAGTTCGCCTCGCCCTGTTGCCGGAGCGAGGCGAACTGTCGGACGTAGTCGACGATGCCATCTCGCAGGAAGTTGTCGCCGAGGAACATGACGAACGGCTCGTCGCCCAGATACGGCTCGGCGACCTTGACGGCGTGCGCCAGCCCCAGCGGCGCATCCTGGTCGACATAGGTGACCCGCGCCCCGAAGCGAGTCCCATCGCCAACCGCGGCGACGATCTGGTCCCTGGTGTCGCCGACGACGATCGCCAGATCGGTGACCCCGGCCTCGACGAGATCCTCGATCGCATAGAACAGGACCGGCTTGTTCGCCACCGGGACCAGTTGCTTCGCACCCGTATACGTGATCGGGCGGAGTCGCGTCCCTTTCCCGCCGCTCAGTATCAGCCCTTTCACGGGGACCACCTCCAAAACTCCCAGAACGCTCGCCTCTTGATGGGGAGCGGCTCGGGGAGGTTGATCTCGGCGTCTTCGACTATCGCCCGCGGAACCGTCTCCACGAGTGACCGGGCCGCTTCCCCGCCGATCAGCGCCGCGGCCGCGGTGACCCCCTCACTCAGTCGGGGCGGCCGCTGCACCGGCGAGTGCGCATCGGAGGCCAGCAGATGCGCCAGGTTGTGGCGCAGCAGCAGCTCGGCAGTGGCGCGGGGCCGGGAGCCCGGCACGCCGATCAGGCTGCTCGCGTTGACCTGGAGGACAACACCCCGCTGCGCCAGCTCGATCACGGCCTCCGGCCGCTCCTGGACGAACGTGTATCGCTCGACGTGCGCCAGGATGACGACGATTCCCCGCACCTGAAGCTGAAAGAGCAGGTCAGCGAATCTCAGAATCGACTGTTGCAGTGGCAGCTCAGCCAGCAGGTAGCGCGAGCCGTTGAGCGTGGGAGCGAGGCCGCGAGCTACCTCGCCGATCAGCTCGGGCCCGAAGTAGGCTTCACTCCCCGATAGGACGCGCACCGGAATCTGCTCCTCGTCCAGCGCGGTCTGGACCTCGCCCGCGAGGCGCTGGATCTCGACGATGCCCCCCGTGAAGGCCCAATTGCTGCAATGCGGCGTAGCGACCAGACCAGCGACACCGTCGGTAGCGGCGACCCGGGCCATCTCCACGGACTGAGCGAGGGAATCCGCCCCGTCGTCAATCCCCGGTAGGATGTGCGCATGGACGTCAATCATCGACGTCAATCATCGACGTCAATCATCGACGTCAGGCAAGGAATGCTAGCCATAGTGACGATACAACGACGCGTCCAGCCGGGCGTTGTTGAGCACCGCGCCGATGACGTTGACGCTCGCCCGCTCGAGCGCGCGGCGGGCTTGAGTGGCGTGGTCGCGGCGGGTCCTGCCCGCGCCGATGACGAGCAGCACGCCGTCGACCTTTCGGCCGAGCACCACGGCGTCGCTGACCGCGGCGACCGGAGGGGTGTCAAAGAGGATCAACTCCGCGTGCTCCGCCAGCGACTCGATCGCCCGTTCCATCCGGCGAGAGCCAAGGAGCTCGGATGGGTTGTGCGGCAGCGGCCCGGTCGAGAGCATCGCCAGGTTCTCGACCTCGGTTTGCTGGATCGGTGGAGCGCCAGCGCTGTCGTCCAACAGGTAGCTCGTCAAGCCCTGCTCGTTCGGCAGCGCGAACAAACGGTGCAACGATGGTCGCCGTAGGTCGCAGTCGACGACAAGCGCCCGGACGCCGGCCTGAGCGAACGACACCGCGAGGTTGGCCAGGGTGGTGGTCTTGCCATCCTCGGGCCCCGGGCTGGTCACGACCAGCGTCCGCAGGGGATGATCCAGACTCGCGAACTGGATGTTCGTGCGCAGGGTGCGATAGGCCTCGGCGGCGAGCGAGCGGGCCTGGTTGATGGTCACCAGAACGTTTCGATGCTCGGTCAATTCATTCCTCTCTCGTTAGGACCATCCCGGCGGGCTCCTGTACGTACTGGGGGTGGTAAGGCAGCGCGGCCGTCGGCGCTCGCCGCACTGCTGGCGGCGGTGAGCACAGGGATGACGCCAAGCAGGCTGAGGTTGGTGTACCGCTCGACCTCGGCGGTCGTCTTGATGGTATCGTCGAGGAACTCCAGCAGGAAGGCCAGGACCGCTCCGATCACCAGCCCAAGGACGCCCGCCGCGAGGGCAAACTGCTGCGTCTTCGGGTAGTAGAGGTCGCCCGGCCGGGGTCGATCGAGCAACTCGATCAGTATGCGATCCTTGGGGTCGACCGGCTCCATCCGGATCTGGTGAGCCTTGACGAACTGATCTGCCCAGACGAAGGCGATGTCCCGCGCGCGGTTCGGATCCGGGTCGTCGACGGTGAGCTCAAGGAGATAGTCTTCGGAGACCGGGCTGACGCGCACCTTGCCCCGCAGCTTTTCGGTGGGGAGGTCGAGCTGGAGATTCTCGTTGACCTGCGCGGCGACCTTGTCGGTCTGGAGCTGCTGGCTGTACTGCCGCAGCAGGTTTTCGATGACGAGCGTCAGGCCATAATCGAACCGCGAGGGCGAGACCGTGAGCTTCACGGTCGCGCGATAGACGCGCGGCTGAAGACGACTGAAGCCGACGCTAGCGGCTACGGCGACGACGGCGACGAGCACGATGACCCACCAGCGCTTGCTCAGGACCAGCCAGTAGTCGCGAAGCTCCACGCGCTCACTCCCAACTGACGGGGCTGCGGGTCTCGAGATAGCCGTCAGCAATCAGCCGCCAGTGGCACCAGGCGACCATTCCACGGCCGCCGGCTGGCGGCTGATCACACAAGTCGCCGCGTCCTTGGATCCCGTCAGAGAACTGCTATCGGCGGCGTAGGGGTCTGTCCCCCAGGAGGGAAGCAATGGCCGGAGGGCGCGTCCCCGCGCCATCGCCTCCCGATTGCCTGCTCAGCGATGAGCCTCGAGCTCGGCGTGTTGGCCCGACATCAGCGAGGGGCATTATACCACGGGGCGAAGCAGGGGGTCAACGTCGTCTCAGCGGGGTAGTGTGCGGGGGATTGTGTCAATCTCGATAGCAGGAGGTCAGGCTGCTGCCAGCGCCTCTTCCAGTACCTCCAGCCAATCAGTGTCTCGGGGGATCACGATGCCACCAGCCTGGAGCAGCAGCAGGTCCACCCGCGCATCGAGCCCGTCCTCAGAGTGCAACAGGACCACCCGATCAGCCATCTCCCGGAGCGTCCGATTCAGGCGCTCGAGCAGGCTTGTCGTGCGCAGATACCGCACGCCCCCGTCGTCTCCCTGCTTGGCTGCTGCGGCGTGCACCTCCAGGGAGACCAGCGTCTGGTCGAAGTCCCGCAGGAGCGTCGCTACCGCCTCCGACTCGCTCTCCTGCCACTTCGCCACGAACGCGTCCCGTCGCTCCTCGATCTTCGCCCGATCCGTCCCCTGAGAGATCGCCGCCGCCTCCTTGACCCCCTCTTCCCGCCGCTGCCGCTTCGCCTCTCTCGCCTCCTTCGCGTTCGGCGCCTGCCCCTGCGCAAGCACCCCCTTGACT
>JACPQP010000048.1 GCA_016190465.1 Chloroflexota bacterium | reverse complement strand
TCGACCTCGCACAGCTCGTGCTCGGCGGGCCTGTACTTCTCATCGTCCCACAGGAGGAGAATGACCATGTGGGCGATGCCGGGTCCCACGCCCCACACCCCATCGAGTGTGTCGACGAGTGTCCGGACTGGAACGCCGCGCCACAGCGCGCTGACGTCGCCGGGAGCCCTCTCGGCGACGAGTGCGGAGAGAGAGATGATGGTCCTGGCCGCATCCCTCGGGAACCGCGGCCGACTGCCTTTGGGGAAGCCACGAATGACGCATTCGAGTCTGCTCTCACTCATGTCGCGAAGCTGCGTGGGGTCGAGGTGACCGAGGGCTCGGCGAAGGTGGTAGGGAACCGCCCAGATGATGTCCACCCGGGCGCCCCGGTCCAGGCACGCCGCCATCAGGAACGCGAACGGGTCGCCCAGCGTGGCCTCCACCGCCGGGTCGCCGGTCTCGTGGTCCTCTGCTCGGTGCTCCTCCCGATAGCGCAGCATCTCCTGGACGACTGCCCGGACTTGCGCGTCTGTTGCCGCCAGAAGCGCTGGAGCCGGCGGTACCTCCAAGGGTTGGCCTGGGCTGACCGATCGCTCGGCGGCTGATGTCTGCGGCGGCAACTGGGGTGGCTGCCACGGCGGGGCCGCCAGGCCCTGTTGTACGCGCTCTCGGACCAGCGCGATCCCCACCAGGCTTACCCGGTCCGACTCGTCAGCGACGGCCACGATGCCGCCCGGCGCCCATGGACCGCTGAACACGGAGGCGGCCTTGCGCAGATCGAGGGAGCAGTATGGCGGCGGCACCGGGTCATCGGGCCGCAAGTACTTCCGCGACGACTCACGCCGCAATCGCGACGCGACCTGCTGGGTCCGGTCCCAGTCGTCGGCGCCGACGAACTCGGCCAGGACGTACACCTGGTTCTGGAAGACCAGGATCCGTCGCCGCCGCCGGCCGTAGACCGTCCGGAACCCGAAGGCGAGGAAGAGCTGGCGAGGGCGGCCGCCATCGTCGTCCTGCACCGCGACCTCTTCTATTCGGTCGTAGACCTCTGGCCCGTTCGGCCAGTGGAAGGTGTAGGGGGCCTGCGTTCGGGTTACCGTAACCTCCACAGTGTTCACCTCCCCGATCGGCAACCCGCGGCCATCGCCTGCTCGACGACCTCGCCGGAACCATCGTCGTGGATCCTCGCCAGCCAGCGCTCCGGCGCGGTCGCCACGGTCCGAGCCAGCGCGCGGAACATCGCCCCTTTCAACGCGACTGCTCCCGCCCGGAACTCCGGGCATCGATCCGTTCCGGCGGGAACGATGGTGACGCCCGCGCCGGCCAGCCGAGATTCCCCTGGGCGGGCGAAGAAGACGAGTCGCTGGTTGGCTCCGGGCCGAAGTGGCGGCCCGATCGCGGTGAGATATTTCTCGCCCAGGAGGAAGAGCACCAGCGGATAGGGCGCGATGCGGTCCCGGATGTCGGCCGGGATGCGCAGGAACGCGGCCCACTGCGTGGCCTCCTCTGGCCGCATCGTGCTGAAGGTGACATCGTACGGTGCGATCACCCGGTCCTCGGCGATCAGGCCATAGCCTGCGGAGACGATGGTCAGGTCGACGGCAGCGCCGGCCTGGCGAAGCTGTGCGATGGCCTCCACGGTCAGGGTGTGCTGGAGGCCGGTGTACATCTCGACGGCGGGACAAGCCTGCAGCTCACGTTCGGCCCGCGCCAGGCGGTCAAGGTCGCGGAAGTCGTCGCGGGTGAGCTGGTTGGGGGGATCGTATCGCTTGCGGCTGGTGCATGGACCGACGACGAGCAGCCTCATCGAGTTCCTCCGGAGCGTTGACATCTCCAAGCAGACGATCTACAAGCGGCCGGACGAGGAGCGCGGCGTGCTCCACGTCCCTGACCGGGCGACCATCCTGGCGGACAGGCAACGGCGGCGGGGGTAACAGCTCCTCCCGAGACCCGGCGACAGGAACGCAAAGCTCGCCAGCCGCGCCGCGTTCCAACGATCCTGGTACGCACGCGGGAGTGGGTTGATGTGACCACAGCCCGTTGCGGTAGGGCAAGGACACGTCGAGCGTCAGTCGGCCGCCAGGAAGCTGCGTAGCCAGGCGTAGTCCTCGTTCCCCTCCCCCAGCTCTTGCCAGCGGGCAGAGAGCTGGCGCCCGAAAGAGCGCTCCGCCTGGGGCAGATCCATCCCCGCTCCCTCAATCGGTGGTCGGTGTTCCGGCGAGCGCGTCGTCACGAAGAGATACGTCTGGCCCGTGCTCTTCCGGGTTCGACGGCCGACCACGATCGGGAGGTCGTCCGTGAGGACAAGACCTGCCTCCCGCAGGAAGGCACTGACCTGGGGCGTCGCCGTGAACAGCCGTTCCTCCCGTCCGGATCTCACCAGTTCAAACGAGGGAATATCGAGCGGCAACCCGACGCGCATGAAGGTCCGAGCGACCGCCTGGGCGAGATGCTCGCGCGCAGGCGACCGGAGCCCGAGGCGCGGCAAGCCGGCCTGCCGCGCCTTGTCCAGCAGCGCCAGGTCGATCATGCCTCAGAATCCAGTGAGTCTCTCACCGGCGCGGACGGACGCGCCCGTGGCCCGTACCGCACCCGCTCGCGGCTGTCGGCCGTCATCGCTTCGCCGGCCGGGTGTGGGGAGAAGGGCCGTCGGGCGGCGACGGCCTCAGCAAGCCCCGGTTCCGGGCGATAGCCGCGCCGCTGGCGTGGCACCAAACGCGTCACCGACCGGACGGGCGTGACCGCCGGTGAGACCCCTGCGGAAGCCGCCTCGAGCAGGCTTCGCTTCGTCAACTCCGCGCGCAGCCACGCGTCCAGGAATGCCTGGACGATCTCGCGAACGATCTGGGTGCGCGGCTGGCCCGTCGCGATCTCGGCTTCGCGCAAGCGCCTGGCCAGCGGCGCGTCCGACTGCAAGACAAGATTGATTTGCTCCCGCTGGCTGTGCCCCTTGGCCTGCCCGGTTATCATGGCGGCACCTCCTGGAGAGGATTATAGTCTGCGCTAGCTTATGCTAGCAATAGCGATTCCAGCCCGGAGATTGGCTGCTCAGTTCGGCCCCGATTGGCTGTTGACCACGCCTCCCGGATACCCCAAGATACGGAGGAATCGCCCGCCGGCTGCTCGCGAACACGCCGAGGGAGCGATAGGTCTGCTCGGCTGAGCCTGGAGGGGAGGGGTCATCTTCGCCGCCGGACTACGCGGCCCGGTTCGGTCGCTACTACGCTGACCTGGAGGTCCCGTTCTCGTTTCGGGCGGACACCGCCGAGTACCCGGCCGAATGGGGCGTTGCCCAGGTCTCGGCGGACTACTACCACTTCGCGAAGCCGCTGGCTCCGATGCGGGACTTCACGAGCGTCAGGCAGATCGACGAGTATCCGTTTCCCGACTACCTGGAGGACTGGCGACACGGGCACCTGGAAGCAGAGGTTCGGCGGCTGCACGACCTGGGCTATCCGGCCAGCGGTGGTGCGCGCTGGATCTTCCAGACCGCCTGGTATCTCCGCAGCCGCGAGCAGTTGTTCCTGGACTTCCAGGACAACCCGGAGTTCGCCGACGCGCTGATCTCGCGGGTAGCCGGCATTCGCCAGCAGCAGGCCGTCCGACTGGCCGAGGCAGGCATCGACGTGCTCGGGACGACCGACGACATCGGGATGCAGACGGGGCTGGTCGTGCACCCGAACACCTGGCGCCGGTGGATCAAGCCGCACCTGGCGGCGCTGATTGCCGCGGCGAAGCGAGTCAACCCGCGCCTCATCGTCGGCTACCACAGCGATGGCCAGATTCAGAAAGTCATCCCCGACCTCATCGAGATCGGCGTGGATATGTGGATATACTGACGACCGTGCAGCCAGAGTGCATGGATCCCTTCGCGATCAAGCGCGAATACGGTGACCGGCTGGTGCTGGGGGGCACGATCGGGTGCCAGTCCACGATGGCGTTCGGAACACCGGACGAGGTACGCGAGACCGTTCGCCGGCACATCGAGGGCCTGGGGCAGGGGGGCGGCTTCTTCCTCTCGCCGGCCAACAGCGTGTTACCCGAGACGCCGTGCGAGAACGTCCTGGCGTTCTTCCAGGCGGCGGACGAATATGGATGGTACTCAACCGTTTGAACCCGTGCGCACCCTTCCCGCCATCGTCCTCGCCCTGCTGTTTCTCGCGCTGGCGCTGGTCGCCCGTGGCGGCCCACTGCCGGGGGACGAGGCGCTGGTCGGGGCGCTGGTTGGCCTCGGCGGAGATCTCCCCGCGATCGTCAGCCGGGTCACCAGCTTCGCCGTCTGGGCGCCGCTGGTTCTCGTCGTCGCGGCGGCGCTGGCCATCTGGCGGTCGCGGGGCGCGGCCGGGCTGCTCGTACTGGCGGTCCTCACGATGGAGCTGGCCTCCTGGGCCATCAAGGAGGTCGTCGGCCGGGAGCGGCCGGCCACGTTCCTGCTGGACGACGTGATGGCCACGGCGTCCTTCCCCAGCGGCCACGTTGCCCGCGTCACCGTGACGCTGGGGATCCTCGTCGGCGTCGTAGCCTGGCGCTCCGCCTGGCGTATCCCTGCCATTCTCATTGCGGCCGTCTGGCTACTGGTGGTGGGTCTGGCCCGCGTGGCCGTGGGAGCCCACTGGCCGTCCGACGTGCTGGGTGGCTACCTGCTCGGGGCGATCTGGCTGGCGGTGGCGTTCGGCGTGGCGGGCCGACGAGGTCGCTCTCGGCCATCAGCCAGCAGCGGCGCCAGGTAGCTGTCAGCCATCGGCCGTCCGGCGCTCCTGCTGGCTGAGTCCGTAGCCAGAAGGAATCAGCAGTCAGTCGTCAGTCAGTGGCTGCCAGATGGCTGCCTGGCGCTACTGACGACTACTTGGGCGGCAGACGGCTGATCGCCACGTACTTGGGCTGCGGCGCTGAGCGTGCGTCGAGGTCGGGAGAGCCATGCGCATCTGGAATCTGCCGTGTGGGGAGCTGGACGACGCCCACCTGCTCGGCGAGCACGGCGAGCTGCACGGGCTGTGGGCGGCGCTAACGCAAGGCAAGCGCGCCTGGGCCAACCACCCCGAGACGCGGCGCTTCCGCGGGCGGCTGGGCGCGCTCTACCGGCGCCATGAGGAGCAGGTGGCCGAGATGGCGCGGCGTGGGTGGGCCGGGCACCGCTCGCCCCCGGATGCTGCGCTGGTCGGCGCCGATGCGTGGGAGTGGCCGCCGGTGTGCGCCGCGGAGATCGAGCGCGACCGGCGAGACCTCGCCGCGCGTGCGCCAGAAAAGACGCGCCGAAGAAGTGCGGTATAATGGACGTCAATGTCATCATCTCTGCCATCATTGCGCCACGGGAACACCTCGGCAAGTTCTTGTGGCGTGGCAGGCGCAGCTCTTCTCCTTGAACACTGTGCCACTTGCGGAGTGGGAGGGCCAATGCGCATCGTCGTGACCGGTGGGACCGGTTTCCTGGGCGTGCCACTGGTGCGCCGGTTGGTCGAGGATGGACACGCGGTGACCCTGCTGACCCGCCGGGAGCCGGCCGCGACCAGTGCGACCTTCGGCGCGGAGATGGCTGGCCGGATCGACGCGGTGCGCTGGACGGCCGCGCCGGGCGGCCCGTCGACGCTCCGGGCCATCGACGGCGCCGACGCGGTGATCAACCTGGCCGGCGAGCCGATTACCGACGGCCGGTGGACGGCGGCCCGCAAGGAGCGGATCCGCGCGAGCCGGGTTCTGGCGACCCGCGCCGTCGTCGAGGGCATCGAGCGAGCCAGCCAGCGGCCAGCGGTGCTGATCCAGGGCTCGGCGGTCGGGTACTACGGCGACCGGGGCGACCAGGTGGTCACCGAGGAGACGCCCGCCGGCCACGACTTCCTGGCGGAGGTCGTCGCCCAGTGGGAAGCCGCGTCGCTCCCCGCCGAGCGGGCGGGGGTGCGGGTGGTTCGGGTCCGCACCGCCCCCGCGCTGGCCGCCGACGGGGGCGCGCTGGCCCGCATGCTGCCGCCATTCCGGTTTGGCCTCGGCGGGCCGCTCGGCAGCGGCCGGCAGTGGTTCCCCTGGATCCACCGCGGCGACTGGATCGGTCTGGTCCGCTTCGCGCTGGCCCGAGCCGACCTCGCCGGCCCGCTGAACGCGTCCGCGCCGAACCCGGTGACCATGAGTGAGTTCGCGCACGCGCTGGGGCGGGCGCTGCGCCGGCCGGTGCTCTTCCGAGTGCCGGTGTTCGCGCTGCGCGTTGTCCTCGGCGAGCTGGCCGATTTCCTCACGGTCAGCCAGCGCGTGGTCCCCGCGGCCGCTCTCCGCGCCGGCTTCGTCTTCCCGTTCCCGGAGCTCGATCCGGCCCTGCGCGACCTGCTGGCCCCCGGCGAGCCGGCGACGGGGTGAACGGGCGACGGGGCGACGGGGCGAGGGTTTGGACCACGAAAGGCACGAAACGAGCGAAAGACGCGAAAGGGCCACGGGGTGATACGGCGACGCGGGGCTCACCACAAAGTTTCTCATCGCCCCAAGGGGCGACCACCAACGGGTGAAAACCTGTTCTCACAGCAGTACGTTGCAGGAGTTCCAGACCCCCGGTCACACCTTCAGCGCTCGCTCGATCGCGGCGACGGCCTGGCGATCCAGCTCCCGGGCCTCGCGCAGTCTCTCGACCTGCGCCCGCCGGATGTCCGCCGTCCAACGTTGCCCCTCGGCCAGCGTCCAGGGGTAGGGGGCGATCGCCGTCGGGCTGGGCTTCGCCAGCACCTCCGCGGCCAGTTGCCGGTAGAGGCTCACGGCGGCGAGCAGGTGGCTCCGCGCGTCCGGCGCGACCTCGGCCGCGATGGCGGTCAGGTAGGTTGCCGCGGCTGACCGGGCGTCGATCAGGCTCTCGTAGATCCAGGCGTTCCCCAGCATCTCCCCGTCCCGCGCCGTCGGGTCCATCGCTTCGAACCGTGCGTCGTCCACGAGCAGCGTGACCCAGTGGTCCCAGGCGGCGAACCCGCTGGCGTACGCCGTGAACCTCGGCGTCCTTGCCAGCTCCACCGCCAGCTCCAGCGACCGCCGGACGACGCGGGAGCGGTCGGGGGCCTCGGCCTTCCTACCGCGGATGATCCCGACAGCCCACGGCCAGCGCTCCCCGGTGTGCCCGTACTCGTCGGTCGTATCCCAGAACGAGCGGGACAGGAACCCCTCGACGCCGCGCTCACATCCCACCGCCAACCCACACTCCTTGTGGTCGAAGAGCACGGGGAGGCCCCGCTCGATGCTGTCCACCACGGTCTGGCGGAGCGCCGCCCGGTCGATCGTTCTGCCTGTCCCAGCGTTCTCGTCCGGGGTGCCCGCCGGGACGTCTGTCCATGCCACCTCGTAGCTCAGGGCCTGACCCACCGCGAGCTTGGCGTTGAACCCGCAGTTGGCGTTCGGTGAGCTGGGGCACAGGCCATCCTGGTAGACCTGGATCCGGAATGCCGCGCCCGACGCGCCCATCAGATACTCGTACGGAACGTCCTCACCCACCGCCCGGAGCGCGGCCGCCAGCGCGCCCATCACCGAGTTGGCCGTGTCGCCGAAGCGCAGCCGCTCCACCCCCCTCGATCCAGAGCCGGTCACCCTCGCGCTCGACCTGTGCCACCACCGTGTACTCCTTCTCCGAGCCGTCGTCCCCCGGGACGTCGCCGTCTCGCGTCCGAGCCGGGCTCGTGGCGAATTGTGGCTGATCCTGTAGCCGCCTATCAAGCGCCGGCCTCGGCAGGCGTCGGGCCAACTGTTCAGCCGTGCGGGTGTATGCTATCGTGGTGATGCACGGGATCTACCTGTTGGCGCCCGCGGCTCGAGGTTTCGGCGTCCACGTCCTGGTGGGTATTGGCTGGTATCTGCTGCTGACCATCGTCTCGATCAGGGAGACCGAGCGGCTCTCCTGGGCGTGGAGCTTCGTGATTGCTATAATCGCTTCGACGGCCAACACGGCCATCGAGTTTGTCTTTATTCGTTGACGCGTTGGCGACGAATCGTCTCGTCTACCGCGGAGACAGGAGGGAAAACTGATGCGCGCGGCGGTTCTCTACGAAGCGAAGCAGCCACTGGTCATCGAGGACGTCGACCTCGACGGGCCTCACGCCGGCGAGGTGCTCGTCCGCATCGCGGCGAGTGGGGTCTGCCACAGCGATTACCACGTCATCGACGGGTCGTGGTCGCATGTCGCCTTGCCGACCGTGCTCGGCCACGAGGCGTCGGGGGTCGTCGAGGCCGTGGGCGATGGCGTGACCCTGGTCAAGCCCGGCGACCCGATCATCCTGTCGTTCGTCGCCAGTTGTGGCCGCTGCCCCGACTGTACGGTCGGGCGACCCCACCTCTGCACGGGGTTCCGGGCCCCGGCCACCATGCTCCCCTGCGGGGCGCCCCATCTGCGGCGCGGAGCGCAGCCGCTGAACCACTTCGGACGGACCTCGTCCTTCGCCGAGTACGCGGTGATCCACGAGTCGCAGGCGGTGGCTATCCGCTCTGACATGCCACTCGACGTCGCGGCGCTCATCGGGTGCGCGGTGATGACTGGCGTCGGGGCCGTCGTCAACACGGCGAAGGTGGAGCCAGGCTCGACGGTCGCGGTCTTCGCGACCGGTGGCGTCGGCCTCAACGTCATCCACGGAGCGGTGCTGGCCGGCGCGTCGCAGATCATCGCCGTCGACCTGCTGGACAACAAGCTGGCCTACGCCCGCAGGGCCGGCGCGACCCACACGATCAACTCCCGGAGTGACAACCCGGTCGAGGCGATCAAGGCGCTGACGGGCGGTCGAGGAGTGGACTACGCCTTCGACGCGATCGGCACGCCGCTGGTGAGCCGGCAGTGCTACGACGCGGTGCGACGCGGCGGGACGGCGGTGATCGTCGGGATGGCGCCGACGGGCGCCGAGATCCCGATCCCCGGCACGATCCCCGGCGACGAGAAGACGGTGAAGGGCTCGTTCTACGGCTCGACCCGTCCCCGCGTCGACTTCCCACGCCTGGTCGATCACTTCCTCAGCGGCCGGCTCCCCCTGGCCCAGATCATTTCCAGGCGCTACCCGCTGGACGAGATCAACGAGGCCTTCGCGGCGCTGGCCCGGGGCGAGAACGCTCGGGGCGTCATCGTGATGGGGTAACAAGCTTGACTGAGCATGAGGTCGCGGGGTTGGACGTGACCCAGCACGGCGAGGTCGCCTATCAGCACTGATTCACGCCGGGGGTTCGGCAATGCCCGCCTGCATCAGTCGCTCGCGGGTGGCGGCGAGGAGCTCGGGGAGGAGTCGCGTGTCGGCGATGACCGGCATGAAGTTGGTGTCCCCGGACCAGCGCGGGACGACGTGGAGGTGCACGTGATCGGCGATCCCGGCTCCGGCCGCCCGGCCGATGTTCATACCCACGTTGAAGCCGTCCGGGCTCAGCGCACGGCGAAGTGCGACCAGACTGCGCTGGGTCAACGCCATTAGCTCGGCGGCCGTCGCCGGGTCGAGTTGCTCCAGGGTCGGCACGTGCGCATAGGGGACCGCCATCAGGTGGCCGTTGTTATAGGGGTAGGCGTTCAAGATGATGTAGGCGTGAACGCCGCGCGCCAGGATGTAGTTCTCCCGGTCACGCGCCTCCCGCGGCTTCGCACAGAAGATGCACTCGCCGTCTTTCTTGGACACGATGAACTCCATGCGCCAGGGCGTCCACAAGCGCTCAGTCATCTCTGGCTCTTTCCGTACCGCCTCCGGTCGCCCGGCCCTATCTGCAGTCTGAAATCTACCTGAGCACCCGGTCGTACACGTCGAGCACCTGCGCCCCGGCGGCGTGCCAGGAGAAGCGCTCCACTGCCCGGGCCCGCAGGCGCTGGCCGAGATCGGCCGCGAGCGCCTCGTCGCCGATCAGGAGCTCGATCGCCCGAGCCAGCGCGCCGACGTCCCCGACCGGTACGCGCACACCCAGCTCGCCGAGGATCTCTCGCGCCACTGGCGTATCAAACGTCACCGTCGGTAGTCCCACGGCCATATAGTTCAGCAGCTTGCCGTTCCCTTCGGTCGCCGAGACCTTGGGCGAGACGGCGATATCGCCAATGGACAGGTAGGCCGGCGCATGCTCGTAGGGAACCCGCCCGGTGAGTGTGACGTGACGCGCGATGTCCAGTTGCGCCGCCAATCGGCGGTATCGCTCCTCGCCGGGGTAGCCCATCAGGACGAAGTGCACGTCGGTCCGGCGCCGCAAGAGCTGCGCCGCGGCCTGGAGGAGATAGCTGCACCCTTGATATTCGGCCAGGAGCCCCAGGTAGACGACGAGCTTGCGTCCGCTCGGGATGCCGAGCGCCCGGCGAAGCCGCGTCCGGCGCAGCTCCGAGACCTCCCACCGGGGAACGAAGGTAGCGGGGTTGACGGCGTCGGGCACCGGGTAGATTTTCCGGGACGAGCAGCCGAAGTCGCGGACGAGCAAGTCCGCGCCGTGCCGAGTGCTGGTGATGATCGCGTCGGCCTTGTGGTTCACCAGCCGCTCGAGTTGGTAGAACGGCCGAAAGAGGCGACTGGTCGGGCTGAGGAAGTTGTGATCCACCATCTCGCTGGTCATGCTGCCCTGAAAGTCGAAAACCAGGGGCACCCGGAAGAGGCGAGCCAGCGGCAGGCCGATGAACGCCCCCTCGTGGAGGTGGCCGTGGACAATCTGGGGTCGCTGGTGCAGCGTCGTCGCCAGCGCCCGGGCGCCGAGGAGCACGTCGAGATACGGCTTGTGCCGACTCGAGCCGATCTGGACCCCCCGCGACCACGGCACGTCAGCGCTGCGCTCGATTCGGACGCCGGGGATGTCACGCCCCGCGTGGTAGGAGCAAATCGTGATGCGGGCGCCGTAGCTCTGGAGGCTGAGGCTCTCCTCGAAGATCCGTACGTGGCACCCGTAGTCGCCAAAGAACGGGGTCGGCGCGAGCATCAGCACGCGGAGATCGGTCGTCCCTTCAGGTTGCTCAACCGGGGCCAGCGGGGGCACTTCCCACACCGACGATCCCTTCGTGGGCAGTGGGCGGTCCAACACGACCTTCACCGTCAGTGACTCCGTTCGGGCCGGCCGGCCCGCAGTGAACTCCCTTCTAGCGTCCGACGGTCAAACGTCAGACGGAACCGGATCAACTCCTTGAACGCGCGAAGGATCACCGCTGGCCGGGCTCCTGTCGCCGAGCCGATGGTCCGGGGGAGGTGCTTGACCGGCACTTCCTTGATGCAGAACCCCGCCGCTCGTGCCTTGATCAGCAGCTCGGCGCTGAACGTCGCGCCGCGCGACTCGATCGGACAGACCTCGATCACCTCGCGGCGGAAGAGCTTGAACGCGCAGTCGACGTCGCGGGCGGTGTAGCCGAAGAGCAGGTGGACCACCAGCTTCCAGCCCAGCGCATTGAGCTTGCGAACGAACCGGTCGCGACGCGGCGAGCGATAGCCGATAACCAGATCGTATTCCCCGATGTGGGGAATCAACCGGTGCAGGTCGGCGATGTCGAACTGATAGTCGGCGTCGGTGAAGAAGATGAGGTCCCGGGTGGCCGACGTGAACCCGGTCCAGAGCGCGCCCCCGTAGCCCTTGTTGGCCTCGTGACGAATCACCCGCAGTTGGGGATAGCGCGCCGCGAGTTCCTGGGCGACCTCGGCAGTGCGGTCCCGGCTCCCGTCGTCGACGACGAGCACCTCGAAGTCGGAGGTGATCTGGGAGAGCGTCTGGACGACGGCCGGGATCGTCCGCGGCAGGTTCCCCTCTTCGTTGTAGGCCGGAAGCACGGCCGAGATCCGCAGTATCATCTACCCATCCGTCTGCCCGGCTGCGCGCCCAATCGTGGTGTGCCAGGACGCGCCTATTCTAGCGCACCGCGCAGGTCTGTGCAATACGCGAACGCCCCGACATTAAAATGTGTTAAAGTCTGTTGTCGCGTTGACCCAGCGACCAGTTGACAGGATAATTGTTGCGGTTCGCCGCTGCAAGCCGTAATATGTTCGACAGATACGACTTCATGTGATGGGAGGGAAAGCACCTTGGGTTCTTCACTCCGGTTATACGTCGTCGAGTTCATTGGCCCGTTCGCACTCATGTTCCTCGGTGGAGGCGCAATCATCGCGACTGGCGGCAAGGACCTGGTGGCCATCGCGCTGGCGCACGGCCTGGCGATTGGCCTGATGGTGGCCGCGGCTGGCCACATCTCTGGTGGCGTGTACAACCCCGCCATCACCGTCGGCCTCTGGGCGGCGGGCAAGCTGCCGCCCGCACGGGCGATCGGCTACATCGTCGCCCAGTGTCTCGGCTCGGCCTTCGCGGCTCTCCTTCTGGTGGGGTTGTCCACGCCGAAGACCTTCGACGTCGCGGCCGTGAGTCTGGGCGTGCCGGCGCTCGGTCCGGGCGTCACCGTCGGGCAGGGGCTGCTCGCCGAGATCGTGATGACCTTCTTCCTGATGTTCGTGATCTACGGCACCGCGGTTGACCCACGGGGGGCGCGAGCGATCGCCCCGCTGGCCATCGGCCTGACCATTACCATGGACGTCCTGGCTGGCGGCTCGCTGACCGGTGCGGCGATGAACCCGTCCCGCGCGTTCGGTCCGGCCCTCGTCGGCTCGCTCTGGGCCGACCAGTGGCTCTACTGGGTTGGTCCCATCGTCGGCGCCGTGATCGCCGCGCTGCTGTATGCCTACGTGGTCGAGGAGCGACCCGCCCAGGAGCCCAAGCGCGCCAAGGCCGTTGCCTGACGCGGATGGGCTGCGAGCCCTCACCCTCATCCTGAAAAACAAAAGGTCACCGGGGTGAGTTCCGGTGACCTTTTCGGTGATGGCTCTTCTGGCTGTCGCGATCTCGGGCGGCTTGCCGCACCGTGGCCCTGGCGGGATTCGCGGACGCCGGGGGGTATGATGAAGGTCCACAGGTGCGCGAGCAGGCACGGCAGAAAGCAGGCTGACTGTCCACTTGACAACCAAACGGCCATAGCGTAGACTGATCGCAATCGAATGACCACGCAGGGCGCGAGAAACCGCCCTCGGGACGCAGGTCCCGGGGGCGGTTTTTCTTTGGCGACACACGGGACGGGACCGGTTAAGTAGGTCTCGGAAAGTTCACCTGCGTCCCGGGAAGGTCCAGGAAGGGCGGAGCCCGTCCTGGCGGGGTTTGGGGTGTCCCCAAAACCATCGTAAGCTTCCTGATACCTACCGTGTCTCGGG
>JACPQP010000497.1 GCA_016190465.1 Chloroflexota bacterium | reverse complement strand
TCTCCCACGGGGAGACGCCCTCACCCCTACCCCTCTCCCACGGGGAGAGGGGTAGGGGGTGAGGGCCGCGTTCATCTGCGGTTCCCGTTCGTCCCGGTCGCTACTGACGACTGACAACTGATTGCTGACGACTACTTGGTCGTGGGGAAAGCCGTCCCCCTTCTGGCAGCGAGTGTAGCAGAAGGTTTGACGGCGCGCAATGGTACAATCGCCCCGGCGAACCTCGGCGACTTGAGCAATCTGACCCACTTGGCAGGAAGTCGAGGAGTTCTGCCGGAAGGACGGCTGGGTCCTCGTCCGAGAGTCTGACCACACGTTCTTCCAGAAGACCCTGCCTGATGGCACCCTCCTCGAGACGCACGCCTCGCTATCGGGAAAGAAGACCGTGAGCCCTGGCCGCTTCGCCGCCATTCTCCGCGACCAGCTCAAGGTGAGCCAGGGGGATTTCTGGGAGACCATCCGCAGCGGCAGGCCGGCACCCCGCCCCAGCGTTCCTCTTCCGGCCGCGCCACCCGCGCACCCCGCCTGGGTGATACGTGCGCTCAAGCATCAGTTCGGGATGAGCGAGAACGATATCGCTCGGCTGAGCGTCGAGGAGGCCAGGAGGTACGTCGCGGAACGGTGGTCCAGCCCCAAGGATGCGGCACCACCGTGAGAGAACCGCCCCACGTCGCCGCCGGCCCCATCTATCCGCTAGGGCGGCAACCTGCTATGCTTGATACTGGTATGTTTCGGCTGCTGGCCTAACTAAGGAGATAGGAGATGGCGCAGGTGCAATCGGTGAGCCTGGACGATGAGCGGGCTCGGCAGACCCCCCGGTCCCGCGAGCTGTACGCCCGGGCGCAGAAGGTTTTCGTCGGCGGAGTCACCCACGACGGTCGCTCCATGGAGCCCCACCCCATCTACGTGGCCCGGGCGGCGGGACCGCGCAAGTGGGACGTCGATGGAAACGAGTACGTCGACTACTGGTCGGGTCATGGGGCGCTGCTGCTGGGCCACAACTACCCCCCCGTGCTCGAAGCGACCGTCGCCCAGTTGCAGCGCGGAACCCACTACGGCGCCTGCCACGAGCTGGAGGTCCGGTGGGGCGAGTTGGTCCAGCAGATCGTCCCCTCGGCGGAGCGGGTGAAGCTCCTCAGCTCGGGCACCGAGGCGACGATGATGGCGCTGCGCCTGGCGCGCGCCTTCACCGGCAAGAGCAAGATCGTCAAGATCCAGGGCCATTTCCACGGCTGGCACGACTACGCGACCATCGCGATGCAGCCACCTTACGACGAGCCCATCGCGCGGGGCATCCCGCGGGCGGTTGCCGGCACGATGATCGGGGTGCCGTTTCAGGACGTCGCCGCCGTGCGGCAGGTGCTCGACGCGGATCCCGACGTGGCCGGGCTGATCCTGCTCTGCAACGGTGCCGGGACCGAGTATCTTCAGGCATTGCGCGATCTGACGCGCGAGCGGGGCGTCGCCCTCATCTATGACGAAGTGGTGACCGGTTTCCGCTACGCGCCCGGCGGCTGCCAGGAGTACTACGGGGTGGCACCGGACCTCACCACGCTGGCCAAAATCCTGGCGGGCGGCATGCCTGGCGGCGCCATCGGCGGTCGCGCGGACATCCTCGAGCTCTATCGTTTCCACGACGACGAGCAGAAGAACCGCTTTGGCCGGATCCCCCACCCGGGGACCTTCAACGCCAACCCGGTTTCGGCCGCGGCCGGCATCGCCACGCTCGAGATCGTGCGCGATCCGGCGATCCAGCGGAAAGCCGCCGCGACGGCCGACGAGATCCGCGCTGGCTTCGACGAGGTGTTGCGGCGCCGAGGGGTGGAGGGCCAGGCCGGGGGCGACGTCTCGCTGATCGGCATCCGGCTGCCGAAGGCTCGCGTCCCGGCGCGCCAGCTCACCTACCGCTTTCGGGCGGCGATGCAGGTTGAAGGTGTCGATCTATCGGGTCTCTCCCTGATCGTGTCTTACGTGCATGGTCCGCGCGAGGTCGACCAGACGATCCACGCCTTCGACCGAGCGATCGAGCGACTTCAGGGAGAGGGCACACTCTGAGGGGAGAACCTCACTCGGCCCTCCCCACCGCTGCGCTTGACCTAATCGAGGAGTGTGCAGAAATGGCGACGTATGACCTGGTCGTACGAGGCGGCACGCTGATCGATCCGGCCCAGGGGATTCACGCACCTCGGGACGTCGCGTTCAGGGACGGGGTCGTCGCCGCGGTCGACGAGAGCCTTCCGGTCACGGAGGCGGCGCGCGTCGTCGATGCTTCTGGGCGCGTGGTGACCCCGGGGATGATCGATCTCCACGTCCACGTCTTCGAAGGCGTGTCACATCTGGGAATCGCGCCGGATTCAACCTGCCTGGCCCGCGGCGCCACGACCGTTGTCGACGCCGGCTCGGCCGGGGCCGATACCTTCCCCGGCTTCCGCAAGTACGTGATCGAGACGAGCGCGACCCGCATCTTCGCCCAGCTCAATATCTCCTCGCAGGGGATGCTCTCGCCGGTCGTCGGCGAGCTGGACGACTTGAAATGGGCGAGCATTCCACGGGCGCTGGAGGTGATCGAGAAGCACCGCGATCTCATCCTGGGCGTGAAGGTGCGGCTCACTCGCCGGTCGATCGTTGGTGAAAGCGCCGGCCTGACCCCGCTGTACTACGCGCGCGAGGCCGCCGACGCGGCCGGCCTGCCGATCATGGTGCATCCCCAGTCCGCCTGGTGCCCCTCGCTTGACGATATCGTCGCGGTCATGCGGGCGGGCGACATCCTCACGCACACCTACCACGGGATGGACCACGGCATCCTGGACGAGCGCGGGGGCATCCGTCGCTCGGTGCGCGAGGCTCGCGAGCGCGGCGTCATCTTCGACGTCGGGCATGGTGCCGGCTCGTTCAACTGGCAGGTGTGTGAGACGGCGCTCGCCCAGGGTTTTCCACCGATGACGGTCTCGTCCGATCTCCACGTCCACAGCGTCAACGGTCCGGTCTTCGACCTGGCGACGACGGTCTCGAAGTTCCTGCACCTGGGGCTGTCGTTGGACGAGGCGCTGGCTAAGGTGACGGCGGTGCCTGCGGAAGTGATCGGCATGGCGAATCGGATCGGCACGCTGGCGGTGGGCGCCTGGGGTGATGCGGTGGTGTTCGACCTTCAGGAGGGCGCGTTCGAGCTGGTGGATTCGCAGAAGCAGCCTCGGGTGGCCCGGCGGCGGCTGGTGCCTCGGGTGGTCATCAAAGGCGGACGGGTTTACTCCGGATCGCCCGAGCCAGCGTGACAAACCCGGCCCGGGCCACCGGGTCGGTCGCGAACTCGCCCCGCAGCTCCGAGATGGAGGGCGGGCTTGTCTCGCCGCGCATTGCTCCCGGCACGCACGTTGCAGAGAGTTCCCCCCGGCCCGGCGGCGGGCGGGGAAAAACTGCGTGACGGGAGGAAGCTTGATGAACCAACCCGAACGACCCGTCGAGCGATTCAGCGTTCCCAGCAACGTCCACATCGCCGGCCATCCGGTCCATCCGATGGTCGTGCCGTTTCCACTCGCGTTCCTTATCGGCGCGTTCGTGACCGATATCGTGTACGTCGCGAGCGGCGTCGTCTTCTGGGCCGGTGCCTCCTTCTGGCTGCTCGTCGCCGGGCTGGTGATGGGCTTGCTCGCCGGACTCGCGGGCTCCGTCGACTTCGTGACCATCAACCGCGTCCGCGAGCAGCGGGCCGGCCTGATCCACGCGGGCGGCAACATCCTGGCGCTCATCATCGCGGGCGTGAACGCTGGCCTTCGCGCCGGGGCCCCCGTCCTGACCGGTCCCTTCGCGATCGTCGGCATCGTGCTGTCGGCACTGACGGCGGGGATTCTCCTGGTCACCCTGTGGTACGGCGGGGAGCTAATCTATCGGCACCGCGTCGCCGTGCTGCGGCCGCCGTTCGCCGTCGTCGAGGAGGAGCAGCCGCGGCGGGCCGCGTGATGCGCACCCTGACCCTTGTCCCGATCCTTCCGGCCCGCGAGCAGGAGCGGCCGCGTCCCCTGCCGCCCGAGTTGGCCTGGGCGCGGGCCCACTCTCCCGCCGTCCTCGCCTGCGACGGCTCGACCGTGGATGCCTTATTGCGCAAGGTCGGGCTCCTGCGCGACTGCCCCGGCACCCCCCTGGCGGGACGGATGACTGCCCTGTTGGACCTCTGCTCGCGTTTGCCCCGGCAGCTTTGGTACGAGGCCGACGCTGCGGCCCACGACCAGCGCCACTGGCCCCAGATCTTGGCGGCCTTGCCCAAAGGCGCTCTGGTTGTCTTCGACCTGGGCTCCACCAACTTCGAGATGTTTCTTCAGTTGACCCGGGCTCAGGTCACCGTTGTGACCCGTGCCAAGAGCAACTTGGTCTCCCAGGTCGCGCGGGTCCTGCGCCGGACCGCTCGGGTCCACGAGTTGATCGTCTGGATCGGCAGCGGCGATACCCGCCAGCAACTCCGCCTGATTGAGGTGCTCTGGCAGGGGACCTGGCACCGCTATCTCACCAACGAACTCGATCCGACCATCCTGCCGCCAGAATACGCCGTGGCGCTCTCCTGGCAGCGCTGGCGGATCGAGGACGCAGTGAACCTGGTGAAACGGCTGCGAGGATTGGCCTACTTCTGGGTCGGCTCGGCCAACGGGGTCGAACTGCAGCGGTGGGCGACCTGGTGTAGTGGACCCCTTTGTCAAGACAATCTGAAGGGCATTGCTAAGGTGGTTCATCCTACCTTCCGTCCTGTTGATAGGACGCTTGCTAGAATCAGTTGACGTGCCGATTCACGTCGAACAGCTCCGGTGGCGTGGACAGTCGAAGCTCCGGTCGAAAGCCCGGTCGAGGAGTCGCATCGTCTTCTTGTCGAAGACCTGGTCGAAGCCCTCGGCTCGGTCGAGCCAGGTCGGCGTCGAAGTAGACCTCCGCTGGCATCCGGTAGCCGAGCGCCTGGTGCGGTCGGTCCAGGTCGTAGAACTCCAGATAGCTCGAAAGCCCCAGCCGCGCAGCCCGCGGCGTCTCGTAGTCGGCGAGGTAGACGTTCTCGTACTTGACGGTGCGCCAGAGCCGCTCGGTGAAGATATTGTCCAACGCTCGATTCCTGCCGTCCATGCTGACCCGAACGTCGCGAGCAAGTAACCGATCGATGTACTGCGGACTGGTGAAGTGGCTGCCCTGGTCGCTGTTCCCGATGTCCGGCGTCGCCATCGCCAGCGCCCGATCGACCACCTCCAGCACGAAACCGATCTCCAGCGTCTAGTCCAGCTCCCAGGCAACGACGTAGCGCGAGAACCAGTCGAGGACCGCTACCAGGTACATCCAGCCGGCTCGCAGTCGGATGTACGTGATGTCAATGCCCCAAACGTGGTTCGGATAGGCCGCCACGACGCCGTTGAGCAGGTACGGGTAGACGCGATGCTCGCCGTTACGCTTGCTGAGATTCGGTCCCGGGCAGATGCCGGCGATACCCATCTCCTGCATGGGGAGCGGCACACAATTGTGGTAGCAGGAGTGCTTGGTGACGTCTGTCTGTTGGTTGTGATGGTGGGAGGTGGTACCCTCCCAGCGGCCGGGGGCGCAGGATCGCCCTTGAGGCCAAAGGAGGGTACCGGTGGACAGAGCAGAACTGTCCGCTGCCATTATAGACGAACTGGGGCAGTTGTTCGTGGACACCTTGAAGCGCAACGCCGCCAAGCTCGTCGAGAGCGACTTCGACGGGATCGAGCAGCGACTTCAGGAGATTTCCCGCAGCGTGTTCGGCCCGGTGGTCGAGCAAACGGTGGCAGCCATCGCCGCGGCGTATCCGGGTGGGCCCCCTGCTTGTGCCACGTGTCACCAGAAGATGCGCTTGGTTGACTACCAACGGCCCCGCAGCTTGCATGGCTTGGTCGGTGATTACCGCATCGCCCGACCCTCCTACGTCTGTGATGGTTGCGGCGAGGGCAAGGCCCCGCTTGAGGAACGGCTTGGGCTGGGCGCTGGCGCCTTGTCGCCTGGTCTGGAGCGAGTGGCCTGTCGTCTGGGCATTGACGCCTCGTTCGCCGAGGCGGTGGACGCCTTGGAGGAGACCCTGCGGATCGAGTTGGCCGATGAAGCGATGCGTCGGGTGACCGAGGGCATCGGGCAAGTGGTCGAAGCCGAGGCGCAAGCGGCGATCGCCCGGGCC
>JACPQP010000496.1 GCA_016190465.1 Chloroflexota bacterium | reverse complement strand
GTTTGGGGGGACACCCCAAACCCCGCCAGGACGGGCTCCGCCCTTCCTGTATCTTCCCGGGACGCAGGTGAACTTTCCGAGACCTACTTAGCGAGGCGCGCACCGGACTCCCCCCCAGGTGGCCGCCAGCGTGGTATGATTCTCTATTGGATCCGTTTCGATCGGTACACTGAAGGGGTGGGGATTGGCTGGCAGTTGCTGGAAGACTTTCTCCAAGCGCCGTGGGGAGCGCGTCTGCTACGAGGTCGTCGCAACCCGCTACGACGCTCAAACCCCCTACCAGCACGTCGAGATCGTGGACACGGTGAGCTACGGGCTGGCCCTTTTCCTCGACGACAAGATCCAGTCAGCGCAGGCGGACGAGTTCATCTACCACGAGGCGCTGGTTCACCCGGCTATGGTGGCTCATCCCGAGCCCCGTCACGTATTCATCGCCGGGGGCGGCGAGGGCGCGACGCTTCGCGAGGTGCTTCGTCACGCAAGTGTTGAGCGCGTGGTGATGGTGGACATCGATCGCGACGCGGTCGCCGCGTGCCGGGAACACCTCCGTCCCGTTCATGGCGGGTCGTTCGACGACCCCCGGGTCTGGCTGCTCCACGACGATGCCCGGTTGGCCCTCGAGCGGGCCCCTGATCTCCAGTCATTGCGCTACGACGTCATCATCGTCGACGTGACCGATCCGCTGGCCGGGGGACCGGCGTATCGCCTCTTCACCCACGAGTTCTATCAGATCGTCAGAGCACGTCTTCAACCCGACGGCATCCTCGCCGTTCAGGCCGAAAGCGGCGATCCGGGCGTGCTCCGTGGCCACCTGAGCATCTGCCAGACGATCGGCGGCGTGTTCACTCACACCCGCGGCTACTGTGCCCACATCCCGTCGTTTGGCGAGTCATGGGGATTCGTCGTCGCGAGTGACGCGATCGACATCGCCCGGTGCGAGGTGACCGCCGTCGACGCCGTCCTTCGCCAGCGGAGCTGCTGGCCGCTGCGCTACTATGATGGGCTGACGCACCAGGCCCTGTTCACTCCGGACCGCGGGTATCGGGAGCAGGCCAGGGTCGCCCATTCGGTCATCACCGACGCGCAGCCCCTCATCGTGGAGTAGCCCAGTGGTTAGCGCCGAGCTCATCGCCCGCTGCGCTCGGTATGAGACGCCGTTCCTCCTGGTTGATCGAGCGCTGCTCGCGGCCAAATACCGGCGGATGCGGCAGTGCTTCCCCTATGCCGAGCTGCTCTACGCGGTGAAGGCGAACCCGGACCCGGAGATCATCCGAACGCTGGCCGAGCTCGGGTGCGGCTTCGAGATCTCGTCGGCGCCGGAACTCAACCTTGTCAGCCCCCACCTCACCCCCCGGCAACGGGTCTTTTGCAGCAATCCCATCAAGTCACCATCTTTCGTCCGCCGGGCGTTTGCGTCTGGCCAGGTCGTCGCGTTCGCGGTCGACTCCCTGGATGAGATCGAGAAGCTGGCGACGCTGGCGCCGGGGAGCCAGGTGTATGCCCGGATCGTCGTAGACAACAGCGGCAGCGACTGGCCGCTGACCCGCAAGTACGGGATCGAGCCCGAAGCGGCGACCGACCTGCTTGCCCGGGCGGCCGATCTCGGTCTCGCGCCGATCGGCACGACGTTCCACGTCGGCTCGCAGAATCGTGACCCCGAGAGCTGGTTGCGCGCCCTGGCGGAGACCAGCGGTATCTGGAATGCGTCCGAGCGTCGGGGGTTACCGCTCACCGTGCTCAGCCTCGGCGGAGGGATGCCGATCCAGCACCACAAGCCGGTACCACCGCTGGAGATGATTGGGGAGCGGATCGCCTGGACCATCGCCGAGCTGTTCCCGCGCGAGGTCGAGGTGACGATCGAGCCGGGACGCGCGCTCGTGGGCGACGCCGCGGTGCTGGTTGCCACCATCATCGGCCGGGCCCGCCGGGGCGAGCGGACCTGGATCTACCTCGACGTGGGCGTCTTCAACGGCCTGATGGAGACGATCGACGGCTTTCGGTACGAGGTCCGCGCCGAAAAGCCGGGGCCGGAGCAGGTGGTCACGCTCGCCGGACCATCCTGCGACAGCGTAGACGTGCTCTTCGACGAGATCCCGCTCCCCGACCCGCGGATCGGCGATCGACTCTACTTCATCAACGCCGGCGCGTACACTACCTGCTACGCCTCGAGTTTCAACGGCTGGCCACCGCCGTCGATCCACGTGGAGTAGATTGCTCCAGGGGGTCTGACCTCACCCCCCTTCCCCCCTCCCCTATCAGTCGCCGAGCGCCTTCAGCAGCGCCTCGCGGGCGTCGGCGTAGTAGAGGATGCTCAGCTTCATAGCCATCTCGTCCGACAACTGATTGAGCTGTTTGCGGCTGGAGATGGGGATGAGGAGCGTCGTCGCGCCCTTCTCCACCGCCAGCTCCGCGACGCTCACCGCGTTGTGCACGGGATCGAGGGCGCCGCCGAGGTTCAGGCCACCCACGGCTACCAGCCCGCCCTTGAGGCTCTTGCCCAGGAGCGCGCTGCAGAACGCCAGCAGTGCGGGTAGCCCCAGGAACGAGCCGCTCCGGGACGCGTCGAACCCGCGGAGCTGGACGGTGAACTCGTGCTGCCGCGGGTCGCGATCGCCGACGAGCGCCCTGGCCCGCACCAGCAGATTCCCCTCGGCGTACTTCACGCTCTCGCGGAACGGCCCCGGCGGCGGGACGTTGATGATCTTCACGCCGGAGCCCGGGCCGACGTTCACGTCGATACGATAGAGCCCCGCGTTCTCGTCCAGGCCGCCGGGGCTGATCGCCCAGACCTGGCCGGGCGGCAGCGGGTCGGTCCCGATCGCGTCCTCACTCTGGAGCTCGGGCGTGGCCACGAACCGCTCGACGCCATCCTCGCCCATGGCGTAGCTGAAGTG
>JACPQP010000493.1 GCA_016190465.1 Chloroflexota bacterium | reverse complement strand
GTCAAAGAGCTACTGTGCCATGCCGCGCACCTCCTTGGAGCCCATCCGGAGCCCCCTCCCCAGCCCTCCCCGCACGGGGAGGACTACCGGGGGCGTTTTCGGTTCGGCTCCTATCGAGCCAGGAAGATCCGAACCGAAGCGGACATACCCGGGTACATGAGCGCGTCGCCGTAATCGAAGGCGATCTTGACGGGGATGAGTGGCGTGGCCCGCCCGAGGCCGCCGGACGACGGCCGGGCGCTTCCGGCCGTCGTGCCTCCCCCACCGCTGCCAAGCGTCGCCCCGCCGATGGCCGCCGGCAGAATCTCCACCACTTGTCCCGAGAACGTGCGATCGAGGCCGGGCAAGTAGACTTCAGCAGGCATGCCCGGTCGGACGGTGCGAAAGGACGACTCGTCGACGTTGGCGATCACCCACAGGTTGCTCAGGTCCGCAACGGCAGCGATCGGCTGGCCGAGGGTCACCGACTGGCCCCGCATCACGCCCAGGAAGACGAGGGTGCCCTGCGCCGGCGACCGGGCCGCCGCGCTGAGGCGCGCCGGTCCGGCCCCGAGGGGCCCGGATGCCACAACCGCGGCCAGTGGCTGTCCCTTGGCGACTGGATCGCCCACCTCGGCGAGCAGATCGCTCACCTGTCCGCTGGCCGGCGCCGCCACCTGAGCGAGTTCGCCGGCGACGAAGGCGTTGTCCGAGTTCACATAGCTGCCGAACTGGTAGAAGATGTCAAAGCCAGCCAACCAGATTGCCAGGAGAATCGGCGCCACCGCCGCCGCTCCGAAGAGTGCGATCCGTTTCTTGCTCACTCCGTCCTCCCGCTGCCCGGCGGCGGTTGAGGTACCAGCCGCTTTCGCGCAGCCCTCATTATAGCGCACGGGAGCCAGCAGCGCTCAGCAGTCAGTGCTACAGCCGCACTTCTGCGCTGGTCATTCCGAGCCGCAGCGAGGAATCTCAGCCGTGGCCCTGGTGCACCGTGGCGGAGATTCCGAGCCCTGCGGGGCTCGGAATGACCAGTGCGGCTGGAGGATTAGAGGGCGGCGCTCATCTGAGTTCATCTGCGGCTACCGGTTGCCCAGGCGCCGATAGCAGCGGCAGTTTGTGGATAGCTACTCAAGCCTGCAATCAGCCGGAGGTGGGGGCAGTGGCGGCCCGGTGGAGACGAGCGTAGTGACCGCCCCGGCGCAGCAACTGCTGGTGGTTTCCCTCTTCGACGATGCGACCGGCTTCGAGAACCACGATCCGATCGACAGCGCGGATCGTCGAGAGGCGGTGGGCGATGATGAGCGCCGTGCGGCCGTGCAGCAGGAGCTTCAGCGCCTCCTGAATCTGCGCCTCGGTCTGCGTGTCCACGTTCGCCGTGGCCTCGTCGAGGATGAGAATGCGCGGATCGGCGAGCAGCGCGCGGGCAAAGGAGAGGAGCTGACGCTGGCCAGCCGAGAGATTGATCCCCCGCTCGGTTAGCACGGTGGCGTAGCCCAACGGCAGCGAGGCGATATGGTCGTACAGGCCCACGGCCCGGCAGGCTGCCTCCAGCTCCGCCTGGCTCGCGTTCGGTCGGGCGAACCGGAGGTTCTCGGCGATGGTCCCCGAAAACAGGAACGGGTCCTGAAGCACCACGCCGATCTGGCGCCGCAACGAGGACTGGGTCACTGCGTTGACGGGATGCTCGTCCACCAGAATCGCCCCGCCCATGACGTCGTAGAACCGGCAGGCCAGGCTGATGATGGAGGTCTTGCCGGCGCCAGTTGGTCCGACGATCGCCACCTGTTCGCCGGGCAGGACCTCCAGGTTGAGGTCGTAAAGCACCTGGCGGTCGGGGCTGTAGCCGAACTGGACCTCGCGGAACCGGATCTGCCCACGCAGGGGGGGCAGTTCGGCGGCGCCGGACGCGTCGACTACCTGGGGCGGCGTGTCGAGCAAGGCGAAGATGCGCTCGGATCCGGCCATAGCTGCCTGAAGCTGGTTGTAGCGCACCGACAGGTCGCGGATCGGCTCGAAGAAACGGCCAGTGTAGGCGAGAAAGGCCACCAGCGTTCCCAGGGGAAGCTGATGGGTGACCACCAGGAAGCCGCCGTAGGAGAGCAAGAGGGCGGTCGCGAGCGAGCCAATGATGTCCATTGTCGGTACGAACGCGGCGCCGAAGCGAGCAGCCCGGAAAATGGCGTCGCGGAGGTTCTGGTTCAGTTGATCGAAGTTGCGGCGGTTGACCTCTTCGCGACAGTAGGCCTGCGTGACGCGCGCCCCGGCGATATTCTCGGCCAGCGCACCGTTGACGATCGACGAGCGCCGCCGCCACTCGCGGTGGCAGTCCCGCATGATCCCCCGCAGGTAGAGCGTGGTCGCGGCGATCGCCGGCACGACGGCGAAGCTCAGCAGCGCGAGCTTCAGGTGGAGCGAGAGCAGGGTCACGATGATCCCCACCAGGACCAGGATGTCGCCGGCGGTCACCACGAGGCCGTTGCTGAGCACGTTGCTGATGGCGTGGATGTCGCCCGTCATGATGGACATGAGCCGGCCCACCTTGTACCGATCGAAGAAGGACAGCGAGAGCGCCTGGAGGTGCAGGAAGAGCCGCATCCGCAGAGCCCGCAGGACCTCGTAGCCGGAGCGGTTGAGAAGGTAGTTGAAGGCGGTGCCGGTGAGCGCCTGGCCGATGGAAGCTGCCAGGAAGAGGAGCACAATGCCCCGGAGGGCTCCCACGCTCCCCAACCCTGAGGCCCCGGAGGCCAGCGCGTCGTCGATCACGAGCTTCTGGATGTAGGGGCCGACCAGGGACACCAGCGAATAGGCGACCATCGCGCAGGCGGTCCCGACGAGGAGCAGCCGGAACGGCACGACGAATTGGAGGAGGCGCTCCATCATGTTCTGGTCGTAGGCCTGACCGGTGATGGTATCGTCTTCCGCGCTCAGCGCCAGCACGTCGCGCCTGGCGCCCACCCCCGACCCGCTCCCAGCGGGAGAGGGGGCAGCCCCCTCTCCTCCTGGGAGAGGGTCGGGGCAAGGGCTGACCGTCCCTGTCGCCTGCCGGTGGCCATCGGCGCCATCCTGGCTGTGCTCGCCGGCGATGGTGCGGAGCTGCTCGTGGTCGATGGCATCTTCGGCCTGGGCAGCCTGTTGCGCCCACAGGCGGGAGTAAAGCCCACCGGCGGCCAGAAGCGCTTCGTGGCGGCCGCGCTCGACGATAGCGCCCTGTTCGAGCACCAGGATCCGGTCGGCATCCTGAACGGCTGACAGCCGCTGGGCGATCACGATGGTCGTCAGGCCGCGCCGGCGGGCGGTGATCCGCCGCCAGACCTCGGCCCCGGTGATCGGATCGAGCGCGGAGGTGGTATCGTCCAGCACCAGGACGCGTGGCTCGATCAGGAGCGCGCGGGCCAGCGCCAGGCGCTGCCGTTGGCCACCCGACAGGGTGATGCCGCGCTCGCCCAGCATCGTCTCGTACCCCAGCGGCAACGAGAGAATGAAGTCGTGGAGACAGGCGGCGGTGGCCGCGGCGATGATCTCCTCGCGGCTGGCATCCGGACGGCCAAAGGCGATGTTCTCGGCGACCGTCCCCGAGTGGAGGAACGGATCCTGGAACACATAGCCGATCTGGTGCCGCAGCGATCGCAGGTTCACCTCTCGGACGTCGAAGCCATCGATGCGCACCGTCCCCTGGTCAGGATCGTAGAAACGACCGAGCAGCAGAGCCAGCGTCGTCTTGCCCGCGCCAGTCAACCCAACGATCCCGACCGTCTCTCCGGGGTTGGCGTGGAAGTCCACGCGGCGCAGGGCCGGCTGGTTTGCCCGAGGATACCGGAAAGTGACGCCTTCGAACACCACGCCACCGCGCACCGCGGGCAGGTCGAGCTTGCGGGCAGCCTCCTCGTCTGTCTCTATCACGTCTTTGCTGTCGAGCAGCCGGTGGATGCGCTCGCCGCCGGCCACTGCCCCGGAGACCAGGTTGAGCACCGACCCCAGCGAGCGCACCGGGGCGACGAGCATCGTCAGGTAGGCCGTGAAAGCGACCAGTCCGCCCACCGTCAGGTGTCCCTCGATGACCCGCTGGCCACCAAACCAGAGGACGGCGGCGATGCCGCCGGCAGTGGCGAGGCTCATCAGCGGAAAGACCCAGGCGTTGAGCGTGCCGAGCCGGAGCGACGCCTGGAAGAGCTGGTTCACATGATCGGTGAACTTCTCGATCTCGCGCCGCTCGCCGGCGAACGCCTTGACCACACGCATCCCCGTGAGGTTCTCTTGCAGCGCGGTGCTGAGCTGGCTGTACTGGTTCTGGATGCGCCGCGAGCGCTCGCGGGACGGCCGGGCGTAGAGGCCCGCGATGAGCGCGACAATCGGCACGATGACGAGCGCGATCAGCGCCAGACCCGAGTCGAGCCGCAGCAGCATGACGAAGATGAAGGTGCTCAACACGAGGATGTTGACCACCCCGCTCACCCCGCCGTTCAGGAACTCCTCGATCGCCGAGAGGTCCACGGACGACAGGGCGAAGAGGTCGCCCGAGTGGGCATCGTTGTGGAACCGATACGAGCTCCGCTGCACCTTCTCGTAGATGCGGTCGCGCAGGTCGTAGGAGACGAGCGCGGCGAGTCGCTGATACGAGTAGGTCACCAGGTAGGTGAACAGACCGCGCACCACGACCAGGATGACGATGGCGATGGCGGCGAAGACGACGAACGGGAAGTCCTGCGAGGCAAGCCCGCGATCGATCGCTTCTTTGAAGAGAACCGGCTGCCCCAATGACAGCACGATCTGGATGAGCTGGGCCGCGAGAGTTGTCAGTACAAGGCGTCGCCGGGTGAAGGCGTAACCCAGAACCCGCCGAAGCGTTCCCATATCGGCGCAAACCCCTGGCGCGGGGAACTCGGCCATCTGGCATGCGATTGCCTATTGGTATCATACCCGAAGACCCGCCCAGGGCGCAAGCCCATCGGCCGGATGGTGCGGGTGACATGGATCCATTTGACGCGCGCCGACGCAAGTTGACGCGCGCCGACGCAAGATGCTATCGTTTGGCCGTCCCGTCAGGACGGCGGGGCGTTGGAGAGGAGGCGACAAGATGGATTCGCAGGCTTCCACCACCCACGTGGTCCGGGTGCCTCCGGTTATTCACTCGGGTGAGCAGACCTATCAACAGGTGGCGGCCGAGGCGCGCCGGCTCGGAACGCGCGTGCTGGTCGTCACCGACCGCGTCGTGGCGGCGCTCCGAGAGACGCAGGAGATCGTTGCGGCGATGCACGCGCTCGGCGTCCCCGCCGACGTCTTCGACGACGTGCCCGGCGAACCGACTACCCGCGAGGTCGATGCCGGTCTCGCCCGGCTCCGGGAGTCCGCCGCCGACGTGGTGGTGGCCATCGGCGGGGGGAGCGTGATCGACACGGCGAAGGCGATCGCGGCGATGGCCCGCCACGATGGTCGCGTCGCCGACTACGTGGGAGCGGGCAAGCTACGAAATGGACGCCTGTCACTCGTCGCGGCCGCGACGACCGCTGGCACGGGGAGCGAAGTGACCCGGTTCGCCGTGATCACCGATCCGGAGACGAGCGTCAAGATGCTGATCAGCGACCCCGCGCTGATCCCCGACGTCGCGGTTGCCGACCCGCTGCTGACGCTCAGTTGCCCGCCCCGAGTGACCGCGGCGACCGGGCTGGATGCGCTGATCCACGCGATCGAAGCCTACGTGAGCCGGCGGGCCACGCCGACGAGCGACCTCTTCGCGCTCGCCGCGATCGGCCTGATCGCGAGGGGCATCGAGCCGGCCTGGCGAGATGGACAGGATCGTCCGGCCCGAGCCGCGATGATGCGGGGCGCGCTCTACGCGGGCCTCGCGTTCTCGAACGCATCGGTGGCCCTCGTCCACGGGATGTCGCGGCCGGTCGGCGCCTACTTCCACGTCGCGCACGGCATCTCCAACGCGATGCTCCTGGCGGCGGTGATGCGGTACAGCCTGGACGCCGCCGAGGCGCGCTACGCCGAGATCGGACGCCAGCTCACCGGAGATCCGGCGGCCACTGCCCGGGATGCGCTGGCATTCGTCGAGCAGCTCACCCGCGCGCTGGGCATTCCGCGCCTGAGCGCAGGGGGCGTCGATCCGAAGCGGCTGCGCGAGCTGGCCCCCCGGATGGCCCGTGACGCCATCGCCAGCGGCAGTCCGGGCAACAACCCGCGCGTGCCGACGGAAGAGGAGATCGTCGAGCTCTACCTGGAGTGCCTGTGATGATGAAGAGGGGATCATGCAGCTTGCCGGAAAAATCGCGCTGGTGACCGGTGGGAGTCGGGGCATCGGCCGGGGCATCTCGCTGGCGCTGGCCGAGGCGGGTGCCGATCTGATCGTCCACTACGTGCGACACGCCGACGCTGCCCGAGAGGTGGTCGCCGCCGCACAACAGCACGGGCGACGGGCGGTCGCCACGCAGGCCGACCTGGCCGATTCGGCCGCCGCCCGCCGGATGGTCGAGGAGTCGCTGGCCGCCTGCGGGCGGATCGACATCCTCGTCTGCAACGCCGGTAGCCACCGGCGGACGCCCTTTCTGGAGATCGGCGACGACGAGTGGGACTGGGTGCTGGACCTCGACCTGAAGGCGCCATTCGTCGTCGGGCAGGCGGTGGCCCGCTCGATGATCGAGCGGGGCATCGCCGGTCGCATTGTCAACATCGCGTCGATCAGTGCGACCGAGGCGCTGCCCGAGCTGACACACTACCAGTGCGCCAAGGCGGGTGTGTGGATGTTGACGCGCGGGATGGCGTTGGAGCTGGCGCCGCACGGCATCACCGTCAACTCGGTGTCTCCCGGCCTCACCCGGACCGATCTGACCCGCCGGGTGACCGGCGATCCGGATGCCCTCGGTCGCCGACTGAGCCGGATACCGCTCGGCCGGCTCGGGGAGCCCGCCGACATCGCCGGCGCGGTGGTGTTCCTGGCGAGCGACGCCGCTGGCTGGATAACGGGCAGCAACATCCTGGTCGACGGCGGCACGTCGGTGCTTCAGTGAGCCTGCCGAGATTGCTCGACGGCCTGCTCGTGCTGGATTTCACCCGGGTGCTGGCAGGCCCATTCTGCACGATGATCCTGGCCGACCTGGGAGCGCGCGTCGTCAAGGTCGAGCCACCGGGTGGCGATGAGGCCCGCCATTACGGGCCGATGGTGAGCGAGCGGAGCACCTATTTCGCCAGCGTGAACCGCGGCAAGGAGAGCATCTGCCTGAATCTGAAGGACCCGCGGGCGCAGGCGCTGGCGCTGCGGCTTGCCGAGCGCGCCGACGTCCTGGTCGAGAACTTCCGCCCGGGCACCCTCGAGCGACTGGGCGTCGGCTACGAGCGCGTGGTCGCGTGCAACCCGCGCATCGTCTACGCCTCGGTGTCCGGATTCGGCCAGACCGGTCCCTACCGCGACCGGGGCGCCTACGACGTGATCATCCAGGCGATGGGTGGGTTGATGGGCATCACCGGCCCGGAGACCGGCGAGCCCACGCGCGTCGGCACTTCGGTCGGGGACATTATTCCGGCCCTTTATACGACCGTGGCCATCCTCGCCGCGCTTCGGCAGCGCGACACGACGGGCCAGGGGGTACGGCTGGATATCGGGATGATGGATGCCGTCGTCGCGATCACCGAGAACGCGATGGCGCGCTACTGGGCAAGCCGCACTTCGCCGCGCCCGATCGGGAACCGCCATCCCGCGATCACCCCGTTTTCGACGTATCCCAGCGCCGACGGCTACGTCGTCGTCGCGGCCGGAAACAACACGCTCTGGCAGCGGCTTTGTCAGACGATCGGCCGTCCGGACCTGGCCGACGACCGGCGCTTCGCGACGAATGACCTGCGGACGGTGCACGTCGACGATCTGACCCGCGAGCTGAGCGCGACGCTGTCGACACGAACCACCGACGAGTGGATCGAGGTCCTGCTGGCGGTCGGCGTGCCGTGCGGTCGAGTCAACATGATGGCCGATCTGGCCACCGACCCGCACCTCCACGCCCGGAACATGATCGTCGAACTGGAGCAACCCGGGCTTGGACCGTTCCTCACGCCGGGCACGCCGATCAAAGCGCCCGGCTTCGACGATATCCTCACCCGCCCGTCGCCGGAGTTCGCCCAGCACACGAGTTCGGTGTTGCGGGAGGTGCTGGGGCTGGACGAGGCCGACATCGCGGGGCTGCGTGCGGCGCGAGTGGTTGAGTAGTTGATAACAACCGAGGGGGAACCACATGATCACCTTCACCGCTGACCGGCTTCTCGAGGTTGGCCAGCGCATCTTCCTCGCGGTCGGTGCGCCGGAGCCGATCGCCCAGCGTGTCGCCAGTGCGCTGGTGGACGCCAACCTCGTCGGGCACGACTCGCACGGCGTGATCCGCATTCCGGCCTACGTGCAACTGGTCGAGCGGGGATACGTCCTCCCGAAGGCGCAGCCCACCGTGAGCCAGGATTCGGAAACGACCGTCCTGGTCGACGGTGGCTGGGCATTCGGCCAGGTCTCCGGCGAGTTCGCGACCCGCCTGGCGATCCAGCGGGCGCGGGCGCACAAAGTGGCCCTGGTCGGCATCGTGCGCTGCAACCACCTCGGCCGGTTGGGTGAGTACACGACCATGGCGGCGGAGAAGGGCATCGTCGCGATGGTGACGGCCGGTGGGTTCGGCGGCCCGACCGGCGTCGCGCCCTTCGGTGGGGCCGGCGGCGCCTTCGGGACGAACCCGATTTCGTTTGGGCTGCCGGCCGGTGAGGAGCCCGGCGTGTTGGTCGACTACGCGACGTCGGCGGTGGCGCAGGGGAAGATCCAGGTGGCCCGGGCGAAGCGGGAGCCGTTGCCGCCGGGCTGCATCCTCGATCCCGAGGGACGCCCGACGACCGATCCGGAGGACTTCTTTCGCGGCGGTGTCCTCCTCCCGTTTGGCGGGCACAAGGGGTACGGCCTGGCGATGGTGATCGAGCTGCTCGGCCAGGCGCTCACGGGCGCGGCCGATCACACCGAGCCCGGTCGCGGCGGACCGGTCTACGGGAAGAGTGGTGCCATCGTCCTGGCTATCGACGCGGGGGCATTCTGTCCGGCCGAGCGCTACCGGGCCAGCGCCGACGCGACGATCCGCCGGGTCCGCGGCGTCAAGCCGGCGCCGGGCTTTGAGCGGGTGCTCATCCCCGGCGATCCAGAGCGCCTGACCGCAGAGCGCCGCCGAACCGAGGGCATTCCGGTGGCCGAGGCGACCTGGGAAGCGATCGTGACAACCGGGCGGCGCCTGGGCGTGGACGTCGGGTAGAGCGCCGAGAAACCTCGCACCAGGCACGCCAGGATCGCCAGGGTCCGGACTGACGCAAGAACCGCCGCCGGGGCAACAGATCCCGAGGGCGCCTAGCGTGCCCTGCGTGGGTGTTCGATTACGATCAGTCTACGCTATGGCCGTTTGGTTGTCAAGTGAACAGTCAGCCTGCTTTCTGCCGTGCCTGCTCGCGCACCTGTGGGCCTTCATCGAGATACCACCACCAGTGTCGGGATCCCGGCCGCTGCGGGAATGGCAGCACTTCTGCGATGAGATCGTGCTTGACGACGAGGAGGTCATCCAGTTCTGTTACTCGCCGCTTGTCCAACGAACTCAACTCGCTCCATCGATCCTCGATAGCGCTGCGAGTGTTCAACACAAGCAGGATCTCGTCTACAACTCCATCCTCATCTCGCAGCCCAAGGCGAAGATACGCTTCGTAGGACTCGACGGCATTCTGGATCGGCTCTACTGCCATAGCCTGGCCACCCACCTTTCTCCAACCCGTTCCACCTCGACCCAGTAGGACCGGGCCCATTGAAGACGCCTTGCGAGACCTCGCTCCTTGTAGAAACTCCAGTAGAGATCTTTCGTTTCATTGTACTGCGCCACAAACCCATTGTCCATCCCCACGAGATACCACATCGCGGTGCCACGCTTCGGATCCCGGGAGGTAAACAAACGGAGATCCGGCCGGTGGATATGGGCAAGAAAAAGTCGCTCATACTCTTCTGGTGCCGACACTGGAAACTCTGCCTTGTGCTTTTCAAAGTGGTCCTGTAGGGCAGGCAAGCATGTCGCGCCAACCATCTTCGCAACCAGTTTGTCGATGCTACTCGATGACCGGCTTTGCACCTCGGCCAGCCGACGAACTCCTGCACGAGTCCATTGAGAACCAGCCGCCCCTACCGATCTGAATCGAGACATGTGCCTGTTCCACTCTCTCGCCTCATCGGCCCCCAGGATACTCCGCAGACTCCGCGCATACCGCATCGTCCCCCAGCGCTCGCGGTGCTTTCGTCCTACAAAGTCTTCCAGCCGCACCGCCCCCGCCTGGTACGCCGCGAGCACCGCCGGCGCCAGCACCTTCCGGTGAAGCTCCCTCCTCTGCCTGGCGAACCATATGGCGTCGCCCTGCATCTCTGGCCGCACGCTTGGTGCGGAGGCAAGCCGGGTGCTCCCGCGACTTCGCCGACGGCTTGCGACGAACCCCGGCACGAGCATTGACGCCGTGCTTGGCGCTATAATACAAGATGTGAAGATGGCACTGCGAAAGCCTGCTGACACTGTTTGCTTCGGCCCGGTCGCGCCTGCCCCCGATCCGGGATGCGCCGACCTGGGCCTGTACGTGCATGTCGCCTTCTGCCAGACCCGGTGCTTCTACTGTGACTTCAACACCTACGCGGGCCTGGGGCACCTGATCGCACCCTACGTCGACGCGCTCGTCGCCGAGATCGGCACGCTGCCGCATTTCCCGACCCCGCGCTTACGACCCCTCTCCTCGGGCTCACCGGGGGAGGTATCGGCGGGGGTGGGGTGCTCGGCGACTGAAGTCGCGAGCTACCTTGACGAAGCCCGCCTTCGCGGGCTACCGGAGTCGGCGCAGGCCGACTTCGTAACGG
>JACPQP010000502.1 GCA_016190465.1 Chloroflexota bacterium | reverse complement strand
GGTGCGGATTCTCCTCGGTTTCGCCAGGTGCTCTTTGACCTGGCCGGGTCCCTGGCCGCCTACGCCTGCACGACGCTGCTGGTGTGCGAGTAGTCGGGGGCGGACATCGATGTCCTGCCGGAGTTCGCCCTGGCCGACGGCGCCATCTACCTGATCAACCAGAAGCACGGGATGCGCGACGAGCGCTACTTGCGGGTGGTCAAGCTGCGCGGGAGTGGCTACCGTTCGGGCGAGCACGCCTTCCGCATCAGCGAGCGCGGGCTGGACGTCTACCCGCGACTGGTCACCCCCTTCCCGCCGACGCCGTACGCCGTCACCGCCGAGCGCCTCGGGACGGGGGTACCGGATCTCGACGCGATGCTCGGCGGTGGGCTCTGGCGCGGCTCCACCACGCTCCTGGCCGGCCCGGCCGGCAGCGGCAAGACCATCCTGGGCTTGCACTTCCTCTTCGATGGAGTGGCGCGAGGCGAGCCGGGTCTGCTCGTCTCGTTCCAGGAGAGCCCGACCGCGCTGCGCCGCACCGTCGCCGGCCTGGGCTGGGACCCGGCGCCGCTGGCCGAGGGGGGCCTCCTGGCGGTGCTCGCCAGCTCGCCGGTGGAGATGAACGTCGACGACATCGTCGGTCAGGCGGAGCAGACCATCGCCGCCCGCAGCATCCGCCGCGTCGTCATCGACAGCCTCGGCGATCTGGAGGCCGCCGCCCGGGACAGAGATCGCTTCCGCGGCTACGTCTACTCGATGCTGCGGTCGTTGGCCGCTCGAAACATCACCACCTACCTTACCTTCGAGACGCGCGTGGAGGCCGACCTCGGGCGTCTCACCGAACTCCACATCTCGTACCTCTGCGACAACGCCCTTGGCCTGCGCTACGACGTTGCCGACGGTGGCCTGCGTCGCACCATCGCCGTGGTGAAGAGCCGGGGCAGCGCCCACAGCCACCGCGTTCGGCGCTTCGCGATCACCGAGCGCGGCATCGTGCTCGATGGCCACGTCGGCGGAGAGGGTCAGCGGGGACCCGCCGGGAGGGAATGATGGTGGCGCGCCAGCGGCGCCAGCGGACAGGGCGAACCACCATCGAGGACTACCGCAAGCTGATCGAGATCTTCCGGCTGATCACCGGATCGCTGGAATACGGCTCGGTGCTCTCGGCCGTGGCGGAGCAGGCGGCGCAAGTCCTGGGTGGCGGAGCCGCCGCGCTCCTGCTGTGCGACGGGGAGGGCACGCTGCGCGTGGCGGCGGCGCACAACATCCCGGCCGAGCGGACCGCCGGGGTCGAGCTCCAGGTGGGGCCAGGGGTGATGGACGCCCTCCGCAATCTGGGTCGCGACGTGGGGCTGCCCGCTTTCACAGGCGTGCCCCTGGTGTGGCGCGGGGAGACCATTGGCGTGCTCGCCGTGTACCGTCGCCACCGACGACGGGTGGATGCTGCGGATGAGGGGCTTCTGGGCACCCTCGCCGACCAGGCGGCCATCGCCGTCCAGAACGCCCGACAGTACGAGGTGGAGCGCCGGGCGCGCGCCGAGGCCGAGGCAGCGCGGGAACGCGTTGCCGACATCGCCGCCGAGCTACGCGCCCTTTTCCAGGCGATTCCCGACCTGTATTTCCGACTGGACTCGCAAGGCACTATCCTGGATTACAAGGCCGGACGCCCCGCTGATCTCTATGTCCCGCCGGAAGTATTTCTCGGAAAACGGATGCAAGATGTCCTCCCGCCGGCCGTTGGGCAACTATTTCACGAGGCTATCTCTCAGGTCCCACGCGCCAGCGAGCCAATTGCCATCGAGTACTCGCTCCCGATGCCCACCGGGGAGCAGATCTTCGAGGCCAGGCTGCTGCCTTTCCTGCACGGGCAGATCGTCGTGGTCGTCCGAAACATCACTCGGCGCAAGCAGGCCGAGCAGCTCCGGGAAGACTACATCCACACCATCAGCCACGACCTGCGCGCTCCGCTGACCATCATCTCTGGGCACGCCCAGATGCTTCAACGGACGCTGTTGAGGGAGGGTCTGGATGGCCCTAAACAGCGCGGCGTCGAGGCCATCCTCACCAGCGCCAGGCGGGCGAATGCGATGATCCAGGACCTGCTGGAGGCGGCGCGCCTGGAGACCGGACAGGTGAAGCTCAACCCCCGGCCCGTGGGCCTGGGCCAGTTTGTCCGGGACCTGGTGGGGAGGCTGGCCGGCGCTGGCGAGGCAGAACGAATCCGGGTGGAAACCCCTGAAGGGTTGCCTCCGGTAGCAGCCGATCCGGACCGCCTCGAGCGCATCCTGATGAACTTACTGAGCAATGCCCTGAAGTATTCGTCCCCCGGCAGCGAGATCACGGTGAGGCTGGAGCGGCGCGGTGGCGAAGTGGTGACCTCGGTGACGGACCATGGGCCGGGCATCGCCCCGGAGGAATTGTCCCACCTGTTCGAGCGGCACTATCGAACGCGGGAGGCGACGGAGCGTCGCGAGGGGCTCGGGCTCGGCCTGTACATCACGAAGGGGCTGGTCGAGGCGCACGGCGGGCGCATCTGGGTCCAGAGCGAGTTGGGGAAGGGCAGCACGTTCAGCTTCACGCTGCCTCTGTAACCCCTTTTATCGCCGCGCCAGGGACGGCGAGAAGCGGGCTGCAGGCTGCTTCCCGCCCGGCTCCTCCCGAGAGTCGAGCGCCGCGCGGCCGAGAATGGGGTAGAGGAAGCCGGAGAGAGTCGCGTAGAAGACGATCGCCGTCGCCGTCGGCCCATCCAACCGACCCAGTTCGCGGCCGGCGGTAGCGATCGCGACCAGTAGCGTCAGCGGCGCCGCGAGGAAGAGAGTCGCGCCCAGCGCGGGACGCCAGCGCAGACCGGCCAGGCGAAGCAGCGGCCAGACGGGTGCCCGCGCCAGGAAAGAGACCGCGGCGATCTGGCCGACGAGCGCGAGGTGCTCCGGCCGGGCCACGTCGCCGAGGCGCGTGCCGAACCCGACGCTCACGAAGAACGCGGGGATGAAAAAGCCGAAGCCCGTGGCGTTCAGCTTCCCCTCCAGCGCCGCTTTCTGGCGGAAGACGAAGCCAAAGGCGGCTCCGGCGAGGAACGTCGCCAGGATCATCTCGACCCTCAGCGCACTGGCGAGCCCCACGAAGGCGAAGAGCAACGCCAGCGCTGCCCGGGTGCCGATCTCGGCGGGGTCGTGGCTCTGGACCAGCCGCGCGAACCGGTGGGGGAACCACCAGACCAGCTCACGGAGCGCAATCAGGAGCACCCAGGCGCAGATGAACAGCAGGACCAGCCCGCCCAGCTCCCGGATCGCGGTGAGGCCAGGGCCGTGCTTCGTGTAGACGGTGAACAGAGCCAGAAAGACGATGGTGGCCAGCTCCCCGAGCCCCCCGACCAGCAGAACCGCCTGGCCAACCGGCGCCCGCAGCAGGCCCCGCTCGCGCAGCGCGGCCACGGCGACCCCGATCGAGACCGCCCCGCCCAGCAGCGCGAAGAATGGATCGAGTCCGAGCCGGGAAGCTCCGGCAACTGCTCCCACGAAGATCGCCACCACCGCCAGGATCGAGAAGGCCAACCATCGTCGTCCGGCCCGGCTGGCGCTGTCGAAGTCGATCTCCATGCCAGCGAGGAACATCAGGAGCGCGAAGCCGATCTCGGCGAGCGCATGAACCAGCTCGCCGCGACCCAGCGGCCCGAGCACGGCGACGAGCGTCGCGCCAAAGGCGATCTCGACGACCGCGCCGGGGAGGCCGAGGCGACCGGCGACGAGCGGCGCCGCGAACGCGCTGAGCGAGAGGGCGAGCAACGCGACGGTTTCCTCAGCCGACACGTTCGCCTCCCGGCCAGACCGGCAGGATGAGCGTGGACCGGGCACAGCCCTGGGCCAGGTAGGCGCTGATGTCCGGCCGCAGGTTGAGGCGCCAGGACCGATCCCCCGGGCGGTGGGCGAGCACAACCAGATCGTGCTCGTTGGCGAGGCTCAGGATCTCGCGAATCGGATTCCCCGCGAGCTGCTCGGTGGCGATCGCCAGGCGGTGGGTCTCGGCCACGGCGACGGCATCGGCCAGCGCCCGGGCTTGCTCGCCGATCGCCGCGCCCCCGACCACGAACTCCGGCGGGGTGACGGTCACCGCGGTGAGCGAAGCGCCCAGGAGCTTCGCCAGGCCAGCGGCCAGCCGGACGGCGGGCAGTTGGTTGCGCTGCGGAGTGACCGGAAGCAGGATCCGGCGGTAGGGGAAGCTGCCGCGGGCCACGAGGACCGGCCAGCGCGTCCGGCCAAGCGCACGATCGAGCGCGCTACCGCGCAGCCCGGCGGCCTCGAGGAGGCCGAACGGCTCGGAGGGGAGCACCAAGCAACCCAGGCTGGGGATGGCCAGCGCTCGTTCCAGGAGCCGGTGGGTGTGATCGTCGTCGGCGTTGAGTCGCCATCGCTTCGCTGGCCGGACCGCACCGGGCTCGCTCGAGTCGTCGACGAGGTCGATGCCGCTGATCTGCGCCGCTGAAGCCAGGTACTTCACCTCGGCCAGGTAGGCTGCCGACGCTCGCGGCGTGAGCAAGGCGACCAGCCGGGAGCCGTACGGCTGCGGAAACCGGGGGATACTTCCCCGCAGGTAATCGGCGACCGCCGGTAGCACCGCCGGTCGGCCGACCAGCAGCAAGCGATCGCCCACGCGGATCTCCGTGTCGCCGTGGGGGATGAGCAGTTCCTCCTCGCGGTACACGGCGGCGACGATCCAGTCTCGCGGCTCAAAAGAGCGCAGTGGCTGCCCGAGCACCGGCGAGGTCGACTCGACCATCACCTCGACGATCTCGCCCTGACCCAGGCCGACGCTCACGGCCGCCTGAAAGGCGCGCTCGAGTCGGTTGGCGATGAGGGTGGCGATGGCGCCACTCCCCAGCACCGGCTCGATCCCGGCGGCGCTGAACCGCGCCAGCCGGGTGGGATCGTGGACCAGCGCCAGGACCCGGCGCACCCCCAGCAGCTCCCGGGCGATCCGGGCGCACTCGAAGTTGGCTTCATCGTCGCCGGTCATGGCGACCAGCGCGGCGGCGGCGCTGACCTCCGCTCGCTCCAGCACGAGCCGGCTGGTCCCATCGCCCACGGTGACCCGACAGGCCGTTCCACCGATCCCGGACGTCACCGCGGCGGCGGTCGCGGCGTCCCGCTCGACGAGGAGCACCTGCCAGCGCGCCGACAGCCGTCGTGCCAACGTCTGACCAGCGTGCCCCGCGCCCACGATGGCGATCGTGAGGTGAGGTCCGCTGCCAGAGTGATGACCCGCTGGAACCGGCGGGCTGCTAGCGGCGGGTGTTGGATCCATCCCGGTCCCGCGGCTGACTGGCGAACGGCGGCGACCCGCCACGCGGAACGTCGCCGGGTGGCCCGGCCGTACGGTTGCTCCGAGCGCGTTCCCGCGCGGCCTCGCGGTGCTCGTCAACCGGGCAACTGGGCACGGCGGTCCAGATACAGCGACACTGACTGCTGTCGATGTGGGCTCCGTCGGCCTGGACGTAACACCACTCGGTGTCGCCGTGCGCGTGGCAGAGGATCATCCCGGTCATCGTCGTGCTCCTTTCTTCGCGCGGGATTGCCCAACCAGACATAGCCTACCCTCCTGATGCGCCGGCCGGCCATGGGGCGAAGCGCGCTCGAGGAGCGCAGCGAACGCACGGAGCGCTCGTCGTGAGTGAGAAGTGAGAGCGGTGACTCCAGGGGATGGAACGTGGAGTTGAGACTCTCTTTCTCGTGCCGCCGAGGTTAGCTGACGGGTTCGGCGAGAAAGCGATCGCCTACTGGTCACAGCGACCAGATTCACCCCTCAAGAACTGGGTCCCCCGTTTCCCTTTTCCACGGCAAGGGAACTAGGCCTGGCCTATTCAGTTGTGTTGCCCCCAGTGTACCAGAGTGACTGATCGGCTGTCAACCCCACCAGGGCGTGCTGCGGGCGTGCTGGGCATTTTGTCGGCAACGCGTGTCCCGCGCGCGGCCGTGGGGCGTGGGGCTCTGGATCGCGAAGGACACGAAACGGGCGAAAGGCGCGAAAAACTCATGCGTCCGGCCCAAGGCGCCCTCCCATGTGGCCTGCTTGGGGGCGCCGTGGGTAGTGACCAGCGCCAGGGCCCACGTCGCCGGAGTCCTTGCGTGTCCCGCGGTGTATACTGGGGTATGGTGCGGATCGGGCAGGCACGAAGTCTCAGACGATTGAGGGGCGCTTGATCCGTTTCGCCTTCGATGAAGTTCCCGTAAGCGACAGGCCGCCAGGAGGTGGAAGCGCGTGAAGTATCAGCACCTCCGCTGGGTCACGGTGGTCGGTCCGGCCATCTTTCTCGGCATCTTCGAATACGCGCGCCACTCGCTTCTCGACCACGTGCTCTCGATGGGGATGGGCAGCGTCCTCGTGGTGCTGGCGGTGCTGGCCACCTCCTACGTCTTCTCCCACTTCATTTTCGCCGTGATCGTCCGGCTGCAAGGGGACCTCGCCGGCCGGAACCAGCGGCTGACCGCGCTCAACCGGGCCGGGCTTACGCTGACGAGCGATCTGGCGCTGGAGGCTGTGCTCCAGCGGATCGTCGACCTGAGCCGGGGGCTGATCGGCGCGCGCTACGGCGCCGTGGGCGTGCTGGGAGAGGGGGACGCCATCGAGCAGTTCATCACCTCCGGCCTTGCCGAGGCGGCGCAACGGCGCATCGGCGCTCCCCCGGGAGGTCGCGGGCTGCTGCGAGCCGTCCTGATGGAAGGCAAGGCGATACGCGTTGCCGACATCGCCCACGACCCGCGCTCCGTCGGCTTCCCACCCCACCATCCCCCGATGACCAGCTTCCTGGGGGTGCCACTCGTCAGCGCCGGGCGAGTCATCGGCAATCTCTATCTTGCCGACAAGATCGAGCCAACCGGGGGCCCGGTGGCGTTCAGCGAGGATGACGAGCGGGTCCTGGCGCTCTTCGCCGCCCAGGCGGCGGTCGCCATCGAGAACGCCCGACTCTATGCCGCGGCCGCGCGACGGGAGCGCGACGCCCTTGCCCTCTACGAGACAGGCACCGAACTGGCCGCGCTGCTCGACCCGGACCAGATCATTCCCCTGGCCACGCAGAAGGCCCGCGACCTGATCGGGACCGAGGTCGCCGGACTCAGCCTGGTCGAGGAAGGCACCGGCGACCTGACCTGGCGACTTCTGGTTGGCGGCAGCGATCGCTTTCGTCAGGTTCGCCTCCAGCCGGGCGAGGGCATCGCCGGCCACGTCGTGCAGACCGGCTTTCCCCTCGTGATCACCGACTGGGAGCAGTCCGGGGGCGAGAGGCCAGCGACGGCTCCGATCCTGGCGCTCGAGGGGCTACGCGCCGCTCTGACGGTGCCGTTGCGCAGCGGCGGACGCACCTTTGGCGTGCTAATGGTCGCCTGTCGAGCGCCAAGAACCTTCAACGAGCACCAGATCGTGCTCCTCTCGTGCCTGGCCAACCAGACGGCGGTGGCGCTCGAGAACGCGCGGCTCTACGAGAAGGTCCAGAGCCTGGCCGTGCTCGAGGAGCGGGAGCGGATCGCTCGCGAGATGCACGACGGCCTTGGCCAGGTGCTCGGCTACGTCAACACCAAGACCCTGGCGGTGGCCCGACTGCTGGACGTGGGCAAGGTCGACGAGGCGCGCGCTCAGGTCGCTCAGCTCGAGACCGCTGCCAAGGCGGTCTATGCCGACGTCCGCGAGGCCATTCTCGGGCTGCGAACCACCCTGGGTCCCGAGCGCGGCTTTCTGACCGCGCTGCGGGAGTACCTGGAGGGGTTCGAGCAACAGAGCGGCATCCCGGTCGAGCTCCAGGTGCCCGAGACCGCGACCGAGCCGCGCCCGCCCTTCGCGGCCGAGCTTCAGCTCCTCCGGATCGTCCAGGAGGCGCTGGCCAACGTTCGCAAGCACGCCCAGGCGAGCCGGGCGGTCGTGCGGTTCACGCCCACCGCCGCGGCGCTGTGGCTGGTGATCGAGGACGACGGCCAGGGGTTCGATCCGGCCCGGCTCACCCCCGAGGGGCGGCCCCGGTTTGGTCTCCAGACCATGCGGGAGCGGGCCGAGGCCATCGGCGGGACTTTCGCGGTCGAGTCCGAGGCCAGCGCCGGCACCCGCGTCGTCATCGCGATCCCGCAGGAGCAGCCAGGGGAGGTGTCCGATGCAGCCGATCCGTGTCCTGCTGGCCGATGACCACGCCCTTTTCCGCGACGGCGTCGCCAGCTTGCTGCGCGCCTGGGACGTCGAAGTCGTCGGACAGGCCAGCGATGGCACCGAGGCGGTCGAGAAAGCGCTGGCGCTGCGACCAGACCTGGTGCTGATGGACATCAAGATGCCGCGCCTTAGTGGCCTCGAGGCCACCCGTCGGATCAAGGGGTCTCTCCCCGAGACGAAGATCGTGATGCTCACGGTCTCCGACGAAGAGCGCGACCTCTTCGAGGCAGTGCGGGCCGGGGCCGAGGGCTATCTGCTCAAGAACATGGGTGGTGCCGAGTTCGGCGAGATGCTCGCCGGACTCGCTCGTGGGGAGCTGCCGATCTCTCGCGCGCTTGCCGGTAAGTTGCTTCAGGAGCTCGGTCGTCAGGCGCGTGGTGGACCGGTGCCGAAGGCGGTGGGCGAGCTCACCGATCGGGAGAAAGACGTGCTCCAGCTCGTCGCCCGGGGCGCGACCAACCGGGAGGTTGCGCTCCAGTTGATCATCAGCGTGAACACCGTGAACTACCACATGCGAAACATCCTC
>JACPQP010000501.1 GCA_016190465.1 Chloroflexota bacterium | reverse complement strand
GTCCTCGGCAGACGACGGTGAACGTCACGCCGTCGTCCACCCCATCCCCCTCATCCCCGACGGGGCGGCCCTCACCCCCTACCCCTCTCCCACGGGGAGAGGGGCGAGGGGTGAGAGCCGCCCCGTCGCCCGGTCGCCCCGTCGGGGAGGGGGGGCCGATGTCGGTAGCTCGAACCTCGGCGTCGGGCGACCGCCCAACGGTGAGCCGACGGCATCCGGCCGGCGGCGCCATCCGCGCGACCAGCGGGTCGTCGGCGTTGGCGACGAAGCAGCCCGCTGCCGGCAGGGCGGCGACAACGCGCTCGATCTCCTGGGCGGCCCGCTCCACCGATCCCAGATACTTCAGGAGAACGGGGCGCACGTTGGTCACGACGGCGACCTCTGGCCGCACGAGCCGGGCAAGCCGATCAAGGTCGGCAGGCTGGTCGGCCGCCAGCTCAAGGATGGCGAGCTGGTGGTGGGGCTCGAGACGTCCGAGAGCGATTGGGAGACCGTAGAGGTCGTTCAGGTTGTCGTTGTCGAAGACCGCCGGCGCGCCAAAGGCGGGCGCCAGGATGCTGACAATCGCCTTCTGGGTGCTGGTCTTGCCGACGCTCCCAGCGATGCCGACGACGCGGGGGGCATAGCGGCGCAAGACATAACCCGCCCAGGCGATGAGCGCCTGGCGGGTATCGCGGACCTGGAGGACCGTGGCGCCGGTGTCGCCGTCACATGCTGATAGGGCGTCGACGCGCTCGCAGAGGATACCGGCGGCGCCGCGCCGGCACGCGTCGGGGATGAAGTGGTGGCCGTCAGCCTTCTCGGTCCGGACGGCCAGGAACAACTCGCCCGGCCGCAGGTTGCGCGAGTCGTAGCTGAACCCGTCGAAGGCCCGGCTGCGCACTGGCCCGACCGTCCGTGCGCCGAGTTGGGCCGCGGCGGCCAGCAGATCGTCGAGGTGAATCACGTTCGTCCCTGCCCAAGCTGCGGTCGCCCCGTCGCCCGCCGTTCCTGTCCTGGGCCCCGTCACGCCGTCGGGCCGGGAGCCTGGGAGCCGCTCTCCTGTGGGAGAGAGGTGAGGGCCACGATGGGCAGGCGAGACGCCTATGCCCCCAGGCCCGCACCACATCCGTGTGCCGCACTCACCGGGCAGCCTGCGCTCTCACCTATTATTGTAGCGCATGGCGACCGTTCGGCGCAGGCAACCGGGGCCGGCTCGCCACCAAACCTCCGTGGAGCGTGGAGCGACGAGGCGTGGAGCGACGGGGCGTCCCTCTCCGTGGGGGGAAAAGGGACAAAGGGGAAAGGGCGAAGCTCCGGTTTTCCCTCTTCCCCTTTTCCCCTCTTCCCCTCACGGAGAGCGTCGCCCCCACGCCCCACGCTCCACGTCCCGTCGCCCCGCCGCCCCGTCGCTGTGTCGCCCGGTCGCCTCGTGCGCTTCTCGACTCGCTCAGGCGCTTCGCCAGAGAGCCTGGTAACGAGCTGAGCTGATCGGCGCTGTCAAGCGAACAGGGGATCTCACGCGAGGTGGGCGGAGTTTGCCTGATGCGGTGCGCAGGGCTCGGATGGCCGGCCCGCGAATGGCACGGATACTGCCGCCACCAGCGGGCCGTGAGTTCGTCCACGACGCTTCACTGTTGAGACAGAATGCAGGAGGTGTTCCATGTTCCGCCCTCGCCTGATCGTCCTGGCCGCCGCGATCTTCGTCGCCCTGCTGCTCGCCGCACCGGGCGCGTTCGGCGCCTTCCGCGCCAATCAGCCCCCGCCGCCCGATGGCCGCCCGGTCGAACGCGCCGCGCGTGGGATTCAGCACCCGCTGCCACCGGAGCTGGAGTTCCTGCGCACGCTCCCGGCGGAGCAGCAGTTCGATCGCTTCACCGGTGCCCACGCGACGTTCCTGAACCCGCAGGGCGACGAGGTCATCGTCCATGTGACCCCCGGCGTGGTCCGTAGCGTTGCCGCCCAGCAGGTCACCATCGATCCCAATGGTCCGGTCACCACCCGAACGTTCAACATCACGCAAAACACGTTCGTCCGTGGGGAGCCACGGCGCGGACGCCTGACGATCATCGGCGAGGGCGACCGCGTCGTCGTGGTGTCCGTCGGCGACTCGAGCGATGCGTTCGCGGTCGCGGAGGTGGGCCAGCACTTCCGGCGCGGGATGATGCGCGGCCCGATGATGCCACACATGCCGATGCAAGGTGAGGAGCACCGCGGCGGGCAGCCGCCGGCGACGGCGACACCGGCAGCCACATCGTAGCGCCGCGAGCTCGAAACCAGCGGGGTGGGTCCGGGCGCCGGCCAGGTGAACGCGGGACTCCTAGAAAGCTGCCCCCTTCTCCCGCGCTCGCTCCTGGAGCTCGAACAGCTTGGTCAGCGCCTCCAGGGGGCTGAGGGCAAGCACGTCGAGGTGGCGGACCTCCTCGACCACCGGATGAAGCTCGGCGAAGAGCGCGAGCTGGGTGACGCCGTCCGCGGGCTCGCCCCGACCCGTCCGTCGGCCCGCCCGGCCCCGCTTGCCCTGCTCCAGGTCGCGCAGGATCTCCTCCGCGCGGCGCGTCACCGCCCGCGGGATTCCGGCGAGTCGGGCCACGTGGATCCCGTAGCTGCGGTCGGCGCCGCCGGGCACCACCCGGTGCAGGAAGACGACCCGGTCCCCCTCCTCCAGCACGTCCATCCGGTAGTTGCGGACCCGCGGGAGGACGTGCTCCAGCTCGGTCAGCTCGTGGTAATGCGTCGCGAAGAGCGTCCGAGCGCCGAGCTTCGGGTGGTTGTGGACGTACTCGATGACGGCCTGGGCAATGGCCATGCCGTCGTAGGTGCTGGTGCCACGCCCAACCTCGTCCAGGATCAGCAGGCTCCGGGGAGTCCCCTGGCTCAGGAGGTGGGCGGTCTCCAGCATCTCCAGCAGGAAGGTGCTCTGCCCGGCGCTCAGGTCATCCTGGGCGCCGATCCGGGTGAAGATCCGATCGACCAGACCGATGGTCGCCTCTCGGGCCGGCACGAAGCTGCCGATCTGCGCCATCAGCACGATCAGCGCGGTCATCCGCAGGTAGGTGCTCTTCCCGGCCATGTTCGGCCCGGTCAGGAGGACAATCTGCGTCGAGTCGGTCGCCAGCGAGACGTCGTTCGCCACGAATGCCTCCTCGGGCCGCGCGCACTCCACGACCGGGTGGCGCCCGCCGTGGATCTCGAGCCGGGTGCCCTCGTCAAGCGACGGGCGAACGTAGCCCTGGCGCACGGCCACCTCGGCCAGCGCGGCGAAGACGTCGACCAGCGCGCTCGCCTGGGCCGTGGCGCGGATCCGCTCGCCCGACGCCGCGATCTGCTCGCCCACCTGCCGGAAGATCGCCGTCTCCAGCTCGGCGATCTTCTCCTGCGCGTTCAGGACGATGGACTCGTACTCTTTCAGGTCGGGAGTGATGTACCGCTCGGCGCCGACGAGCGTCTGCTTGCGGATGTAGTGCGCGGGCACCATCGCCCGGTTCGCGTTGCTCACTTCCAGGTAGTAGCCGAAGACGCGGTTGTACCCGACCTTGAGGTTGCGAATGCCCGTTCGCTCCCGCTCCGTCGTCTCGAGCGACGCGATCCACTCGCGAGCGTGCCGCGAGCTCTCCTTGAGCTGGTCCAGCTCCGAGGAGAAGCCCGGCCGGATCACGCCACCCTCGGCGAAGGTGGTCGGGGGATCCGGCACGATCGCCTGCCCGACGAGCTCGCTCGCGCCCTCGACGGGGTCGAGCCGCTGGGCCAGCCAGGCGATGCGCGCCTCCGGCGCCAGGTCATCGCCCGCCAGCGCCCCACGCAGCTCGCCGACGCGCCGCAGCCCGGCCGCCAGGGCGAGGAGGTCGCGCGGCGTCGCGATCCGCTGGCCCACTCGATTGATCAGGCGCTCCAGGTCGGGCACCTTTGCCAGCAGCTCCATCGCCAGGCGGCGGCGCAGCGCGTCCTCGACGAACTCGGCCACGGCCTGCTGGCGCGCCTGGAGCTTGGCCAGATCGAGGAGCGGCTGGTTGATCCACGTCCGCAGCAGGCGCCCGCCCATCGCCGTCTGGGTGCGATCGAGCACCCAGAGGAGCGATCCCTTCTCGGTGTTGCCCCGCGCCGTCCGGGTCAGCTCCAGGTTCCGGCGCGTGGCCGGATCGAGGGTCATCATCGCGGCGGTCGAGTATGTCCGCAGCGAGGTCAACTGCAAGCGCGCCGCAGGTTGCGTCTCGGAGACGTACTGGAGGACCGCCCCCGCGGCCCGGATCGCCAGCGGCAGACCCTGGCAGCCAAACCCGTCGAGCGCCTCGACCTCGAAGTGCTGGTGGAGTGCGTCGCGCGCCGTCTCCAGGTCGAAGTGCCAGGCGTCGTAGGGGGAGAGCCGGGCAGCCACGGGCAGGGACAGCGGATCGTCGCCATCCCCGCCACGCGGGTCGCGACGACGGCGATGGTCCGGGCCGGGCACGAGCACCTCGACCGGTGCGAGGCGGGCCAGCTCGCGTTGCAGGGCTTCCTGACCGCTCCTCTCGTCGATCTGACAGGCCGCGAACTCGCCGGTGGTGACGTCGACGTAGGCGAGCCCGGCGCGGTTCCCCTCAACGATCGCCGCGACCAGGTAGCTGTTCTGCCGATCGTTCAGCAGCGCCGGCTCGACCACCGTCCCCGGCGTGACCACTCGGACCACCGCGCGCTCCATCAATCCGCGGTCGGCCCGCTCCTCGTCGTCATCGGACGCCCGAGCCGGGTCGGCCCGGTCCGATCGCGCGGCTGGGGATTGAGGGCTAGGGGTTGCGGGATGGGAGCTTCCCCCGGCCCCCGCCCCCCAGCCCTCAGC
>JACPQP010000500.1 GCA_016190465.1 Chloroflexota bacterium | reverse complement strand
GCTCCCGGAGATCGGCCTCGGTGCGCACCCAGCCCTCGTGGACCCAGATGAGGTCGTCGGCCGGGGCCACGATCTCACAGCCGAGCGACCCGGCCTCACGGACGTTCTGGAAGTCCGGGGCGATCGGGTTGAACACCAGGTCGGACTCGACGTTCTCCAGCAGCCACTTCTGCCCGTGGATCTGGGCACGCAGCATCGCCTCCGGATCGGAAAAGTACTCGCCGAACGAGACCCCGATCCGGGGGAGCCAGTAGCGCACGTAAAGCCCCGGCAAGACCGGGACGCGATCGACAGGCTGGAAGGACCGAGCCCGCGCCACCCGTTCGGCGCGCCGACTCAGCTCATCGCTGGTGATGCCGATGGTGATGACTTCTGACACGGCGTCCTCCTGGTGGCAGATGCTTCGCCACCGTGAAGGTGGAAAACGGCTCTATCCCCGCCTGGCGAGCAGCGAGGGGTGGGGGCACTCTGGTGACCGCCAGGGAGACCATACCACACTGGTGGTGCGGTGGCAACACGCAGACAAGGACTACGCCACAAGGGAGCGGACAACAGTTGAGCGCAACGGTGGTACCGGTGTACCATATCCTCCGGATGCTTGCTCGGAGCTCAAGACACGAACGGAGGAGAACCAGCGTGAAGATCGTCGACGTAAAGGTCATTCCCTTTCGCGTGCACGTGGATCGGTATCGGAACGGCGAGCCGCAGCCCCGGACCGAGGTAATCCAGACCTTGACCCGGATCGTTACCGACGAGGGGGCCGAGGGCTATTACTTCGGCGGGCAGGGTCACGGCGACCAGGATGGGTTGCAGCCTCCGGGCCGGGCCTACATGGAGCACCGGATCAAGTCGATGCTGGTCGGTGAGGACCCGTTCGACCGGGAGAAGTTCTGGCAGTGGATGTGGGCCTCCAAGACACCGGAGTACATCGTGGGCGTGACCGACATGGCCCTCTGGGACCTCCTGGGTCGGGTCGCAGGCCTGCCGGTCCACAAGCTGCTGGGCGGCTGTCGGGACAAGGTCAAGGCCTACGCCAGCACGTACCCCAACATGGGCATGCCGGAGAACTACGCCGAGCACGCCCTCGCCTGCAAGCGCCAGGGCTACAAGGCGTACAAGATCCACCCGTACTACTACTGGAACCCCGCCACCCAGAAGCCCGTGCCGGGCCGCCCCTCGCACGTCGAGTGGGACATCGAGGTCTGCCGGCTGGTCCGCGCCGCCGTGGGCGACGACATGGTGCTGATGTACGACCCCTGGGGGACCTACCACATCTACGAAGAGGCCCTCCGCGTCGGTCGCGAGCTGGAGAAGCTGAGCTTCTCCTTTTACGAGCACCCCATGCCCGAATATCGCGTCGAGCCCTACGTCCGGCTCTGCCGGGAGCTGAGCATCCCCATCTGCTCTCCCGAGATCACCGAGGGGAACGTCTTCACCCGGGCCGACTGGATCCTGCGCGGTGCCTCGGACATGAGCCGAATCGACGTTCTCCGCGGGGGGATTACCGCGGTGATGAAGACCGTCGCGGTCTGCGAGGCCTACGGCGTCAAGTGCGAGATCCACATGAGCGGGCTGGGCAACCTCCAGGTGTTGGGCGCGACGAGCGAGGACACCTGCGAGTACTACGAGCGCGGATTGCTCGCTCCCGGCGTCAACTACGACGCACCCCTGCCCTACCTGGCGGAGCCCGCTGACCCCCTGGACGCCGACGGCTACGTGCGCGTGCCCCAGGCGCCCGGGTTGGGCTACCAGATCGTCTGGGACTACATTCAGGAGAACCGGGTCGAGGGTTAGGCTCGGTGATTTCCTGGTGTCGCTGAACGTCTAACAGATTGGCGATCAAGAGGGGTACGCCGATGGCTGAACTGGCTCGAGTCACGTCGGAGGACGGGTGCGTCGAACTGCGCAACGGGTTCTGGGCGCTCCGGGTTGGGGTGGAGCCCTGGCTCAACCCGGGCTATCTATTCGACATAACGCACGGTGTCCCGGTCGCCGACGACACCTACGCCTACGAGTTGCGGCTGGCGCCGCTGGACGACCTGCGGTATGGCGAGGTCGGGGCAGCCGGACGAGCGGCGCCCGAGGCAAGCGCGCACCGGGTTCGCTGCCGCGACTGGGCCGCCGCCGACCTGCCTGAGGGCGGCAAGGAGGTGCGGTTCACCGGACGATTCGACTTCGCCCGCCGGGGGCCGACGGACGTCGAGGTCGAGCACACCTTCCGCCTGCCGGATGCGGAGCCCTGGATCGAGGAGCAGATCCATCTCGTCCACCGGTTCGGGCAGGACGCGCACCAGATCCGCCACCTCCGGTTCGGGTTTCGGAAGATGATCTACGACCGCGACCGCCAGGCCTGGCTCGGCGGATCCGACCGCCACTCCATCATCGCGGTGCCGCACCGGCGCCGCTGCGGCCAGCTCGTCGACCACATCGCCAGCGCCTACCCGATGAGCGACCTGATCTTCGGCCGCTTTGCCGCCGACCCGTGGGAGGGCGCGGCGCAGCCCCCCTGGCTCACTGGCGGCACTCCGCTCCCCGGTCGGGGGGCCGAGGCATGGGTTTGGACCGACGGCCAGACCGGGTACCTGATCGCGAAGTACAGTCCCGACCAGATCGAGTTCGCGATCGCCGAGGGCGAGATGGTCCGGCCGGCGAGCCAGCGGTCCGACCCGACCGAGACGTTCAATCCGCCCATCGCCGGCTGGCTGCGCGGAGGCAGCGTCTGCTTCCGCTTCGGCGGGGTCGGGCGCCGCCACGGCTGCCCCGAGGCAAGCCGGGCGATCGGCGCCGCGGCGGCGATCCCGTTCGGCATCACCCGCATCTATCCGGTGGAGGGCGACTGGCCGGAGGGCTACCGGACCTACAAGCGGTTCCTGGTGGAGAAGGGTCACGGCTGCCCCGCGGACTTCGATCCTCCGGTCTACTGGAATCAGATCTACAACACCGGGTGGCCGGTGGGCGATAACGCGCCCCTCCAGGAGCCCGCCGAGATCCTGGCCGAGGCGGCCATCGCCCGCGATGTTGGGGCCGAGGCGCTCTACTACGACACCGGCTGGGACACCTACCAGGGCAGCAGCGTCTGGGACGAGGCCCGGTTCGGGCCCATCGAGGACTTCGTCCGGATTCTGCGCGAGCGCTACGGCCTGAAGCTCGCGCTCGATGCCTTCTTCCACAGCAAGAAGCTCGACGAGGACCCCCGGGTCTTTCGCCGTCGGACGGACGGCAGCGTCGACATTTATCCCCGCGACTACCGCCACGGGCGCGTCTGCGCGGCCTCGCCGGCCTGGCAACAGCAGGAGACCGACCGTCTGCTGCAACTGCTCGAGGCCGGCGTCGTCGGCTTCACGCTGTCCTCGGTCAACTACCTGCCGCCGTGGGCTGGAGCGAAGAGCACCTCGGACCCCGGCTCGCCATGCATGAGCCTCGAGCACGGCCATGGCACCCCGCTGACAATGCGGAGTCACGCCGAGGCCATCCTCGCGGTCGTGCGGGTGGTGAAGCAGCGCTTCGCCCACGCCCTCTTCCAGATCCAGGACCGCGTGACCGGCGGGACCATGGACTTCCACCCGCTCTACTTTCAGCACGCCGCCCGCGACTCGTTCGACGCCCACTGGGGCTTCGAGTACATGTGGGACCCGTACATGGACCTGCTGTCCGGCCGGGCGCTATCGCTCTACGAGTACAACCTCGCCTACGATATTCCGGCCTATCTCCACTTCGACTGCGGCTGCGACAACGAGCAGATGCTCGCGTTCTGGTGGTACGCTTCGACGTGCCGGCACATCGGGATCGGGGGCGTCAAGGACCCGGCGAGTCCGATCTACCGGGCCCTGAAGCGCGCGATGAGCACCTACCGGCGGCTCAAGCCCTTCTTCGCGCGGGGACGGTTCGTCGGCGTCGATCCGCTTGTCCACGGCCACGCCCTGCCGGAGGAGAATGCCGCCGTCTTCGTCCTGTTCAACCTCGGCGCCGAGCCGGTCGTTCGGGAGGTCGACGTCCCCCTGGCCGACCTGGGGCTGACGACGCTCCGGTCCGCGCACCACGCCGAGGTGCGGCTGGTGGGTGAACGCCTGGCGTTTGCCGTCGAGCTACCGCCACTTAGCCCGCTCGTGATCGAGTTAAACACCATTTTCCCCCAGTATTGGGGGCCCGGCTCAGGAACGGCGGCCGGGGCATGAGGGCAGCGCTAGCCGAGAACCCGGCGGACTCCGGCGATGATGTCGTCCACGCTCGGGAGGACGAAGTCCTCCATGACCGGGGCAAACGGGATGGGGGTGTTGTGCGCGGCGACCCGGGCGATCGGCGCATCCAGGTAGTCGAAGGCGTCCTCGACGATCTCGGAGAGCAGCTCGGCGCCCCACCCTCCCCGCCGGGCGGCTTCGTGGACGATCATCGCTCGGCCCGTCTTCTTGATCGACGCGACGATCGTCGCTTTGTCGAGCGGATAGAGCGTGCGCGGGTCGATGACCTCCACGTCGAAGCCGTCTTCGCGGGCCACCCGCTCGGCCGCGTCCAACGCTCGAAGCACCTGCCGCGAGGTCGCGATCACCGTCAGGTCTCTCCCCGGCCGCTTCACGTCGGCCTGGCCCAGCGGAACGACGTACTCTTCCTCGGGAACCCACCCCTTGACCCCGTAGCTCATCTTGTGCTCGATGAAGATGACGGGGTCGGGATCGCGGATCGCGGCCTTCAACAACCCTTTGGCGTCACGCGGGGTCGAAGGCATGACCACTTTCAGGCCGGGGATGTGGGTGAACCAGGCCTCGAGGCTCTGCGAGTGCTGGGCAGCCGAGGCCCGGCCGGCACCGCCGGCCGTGCGGATCACGATGGGCACGGAGGTCTGGCCACCCGTCATGTACCGGAGCTTCGCCGCCTGGTTCACGATCTGATCCATGGCCAGCGTGGTGAAGTCGAGGAACATGATCTCGGCCACCGGCCGCATCCCGAGCAGGGCCGCCCCGATCGCGCAGCCGACGATCGCCGCCTCGGCGATCGGCGTCTCTCGCACCCGTTCGAGCCCAAAGCGGGTCGAGAGACCTTCGGTGACGCGGAACGTCCCGCCCCAGGGATCGATGATGTCCTCCCCGAGGATGAAGACCCGGGGATCACGCTCCATTTCCTCGTGGAGCGCCTCGTTGAGGGCTTCGCGCAGCAGCAGTTCTCTCACAGCTCCGCCCCCGGGGGCAGCTCGGCGTAGACGTGCTGGAGCGCCTCTTCCGGCGTCGGCGATGGGCTGGCTTCCGCGAAGGCGATCGCTTCCTCCAGCTCGTGCACCACCGCGTCGCGAATCGCCTCGAGCTCGGACTGGCGGGCGATGCCACTCCCCAGCACCTGCTGCTCGAGGCGACGGATCGGGTCCGACCTCTTCCAGCGCTCGATCTCCGCCGGGTCGCGTCCCAGGTTCGAGGCGGGGTTGTTGATCGCGTGGCCATACCAGCGGAAGGTCTTGGCCTCGATCAGGCTCGGTCCTTCCCCCCGGCGTGCCCGCGCGATCGCCTCGCCGGTCACCTCGGCCACCGCCAGCACGTCGTTGCCGTCCACGACCATTCCGGGGATCCCGTACCCCGGCGCGCGGCCAAAGAGGTCGGGGGTTTTCGCGTGCAGGCGCTGCGGGGTGAACTGGGCATACAGGTTGTTCTCGCAGACGAAGATCACGGGCAGGTTCCAGGTCGCGGCGAGGTTGATCCCCTCATGGAAGGGACCGATGTTCGCTGCCCCGTCGCCAAAGAAACAGGCGACGACCTGATCTCCGCCCTGAAGCTGGATCGCCGTTCCCGCGCCGGTGGCGATCGTGATGCCGGCCCCGACGATGCCGTTGGCCCCGAGGATGCCCAGGCTCACGTCGGTGATGTGCATGGAGCCCCCCTTGCCCCGGCAGTAGCCGTCGACGCGACCATACAGCTCGGCCATCATCCGGTTCATCTGGCCGCCCTTCGCGAGCAGGTGGCCGTGGCCGCGGTGCGTGCTCACGATGAAGTCGTCCGGCCGGAGGTGCGCGCCGAGACCGGTCGCGACCGCCTCTTCGCCGACGTAGGAATGGAGGGCGCCGGCGATCTTGCCCGCGGCGAAGAGGAGCACGATCCGCTCATCGAACGACCGGATGCGGAGCATCGTTCGATACATCCAGAGCAAGCGCTCTCGCTCGCTCCCGCCCACCGGGGCCGCGCGGGCTGGCGCCGCGCGAGTCACCTGGTCCCCGGGCGCCCCCGACCCGAGACCGCCAGCCTCTCGCTCCGGCCGGCCGAGGGGGAGACGGGGTGACGAGGCGTCTGGGTCCAGGGTGGGGGAAACGGGAAAACGGGGAAGGGGGGGAACCGGGGTTTCGCCGTTTGCCCTCTTCGCCTTTTGCCCCTGTCCGGGCGGGGCGACGGTTGACAGCACCGGCGGGGCTGGCGCAGCCGGGACAACACTCTCGCCCGGAGCCATGAGGTAGGCGATGACCTGCTGGACGGGTACGGTGGCACCCTCGACCGCCAGGATCTCCAGGAGGACGCCATCGGCCGGCGAGACGACCTCCGTCGCGGCCTTGTCGGTCTCGACGACGAAGAGCGGCTCGTCCCGGCGCACGCTGTCGCCCACTCGCTTGAGCCAGACCTGGATGGTCCCCTCGGTCATCGTCAGCCCGAGGGCAGGCATCACGATCTCCGTTGCCAAGGGCGCCTCCTGGACCTACTATAGGTCGGCCCTGTCAAGATGTCAATACAGGTTGTTCACTTGCCCGGCGGGTTCCCCATCGCTATAATGCGCGAGGGGTTCCCGTGAGGCCTTTCTGCTCCGCTCGCCGAACGCACCTCGACTCTGCCTGATGGAAAACGTGCCAATGCTCTCCGCACACAAGATTGACAAGCGAAGCCCGCTGCCGCTCTACGCGCAACTCCAGGAGCTTTTCCGCGCGGCAATCCTCTCCGGTGAGCTGCCACCGGGGAGCCAGTTGCCGGGCGAAGAGGAGCTGGGTCGCCAGTATGGACTCAGCCGGTTGACGGTGCGGCGGGCTCTTCAGGATCTCCAACACGAGGGGCTCATCCGAACCGAACGTGGCCGTGGCTCGTTCGTCGCGGGGTTCCCGACCCCGGTCGGCAACGGGATCAGCTTGATCATGGCGCATCTTCACCACGTCTTCCATCTCGACCTCATCCGCGGTATCGAAGGCGAGCTGAAGCGCGCGGGATATCACGTGATCACGCGATACTCGCGCAACGATCCCGATGAGGAGAGCCGGGACATCGGCGCGGCTCTCCGCGATCGGAACGCGGCGATCCTGCTGTTCCCCTCGGTTGGCTTCGCGAACGCCGATCTGATTCGCGGCGTCCTGGCCCGGGGGATCCCGGTGACCTTCGTCGACCGGTGGTATCCGGGACTTCCCGCCGACGTGGTGACCGAAGACAACGTGCGCGGCGGCTATCTGGCAGCCTCACATCTCGTCGAGCGGGGTCACCGACGGATCGGGTTCCTCACGAGCGCCGAGCACCAGACGACCGCAGTCGAGGAGCGTCTGGCCGGCTATCGTCAGGCCCTCGAAGAAGCCGCGATCCCGTATGACCCGATCCTGGTGACAGCGGTGCCGCCCGCACCCGACGAGGGCGACGCATCGCCCGCGATGCCGGTCGCCAGCTCACTCATTCAACTCACCCGTTCTCCCCACGACGTGACCGCGTTCGTCGGCTGCCACGATCGGGCAGCGCTCACGGCGCTCCGAACGTTGCGCGAGGCCGGGTTGCGGGTGCCGGACGATGTGGCGTTGACGGGCTTCAACGACTATCCCTGGGCGGCAAACCCCGACGTCTCCCTGACGACGGTGGCTCCGCGACCCTGGGAGGAGCTCGGCGCCCGAGCCGCCCGGCTCACGGTGGATCGGCTTCAGCGGCCCGGCGGGGAGCCCCGACGAGAGGTGCTGCCAGTTCAACTGGTAGTACGGGGATCCACTTCGGTCCAAAACGGCGACAGCACGAAAACGGCGACACGCGGCGGTCCCTGACAGCCCACTGCGGCCCTCACTCGATTGGTCGCAGATAGGGGTCGGCATCGCCGGGGACATGGCTGCTCGCCCCTACTTTTACGGTGGCCGAGCACCGGCCGTGCCCTGGGGTTTTCCCTCATCGAGGTAGGTACGGACACTCCTGGCCGTGCGGGCGACGGGGCGCAGCCGCCCTCACCCCTCGCCCCTCTCCCACGGGGAGAGGGGCGAGGGGTGAGGGCGGCGTTTATCCGCGTTCATCTGCGGTTCCCGTCCGTCCCGGGCGATGACGCATCCGACCGCAAAGCGCAGTGAGCGCCGGACGATCTAGGCCGCCCCGTCCACCCCGCGCTCGGTGCTCGATAGCGCGTCCTCGCCGCATTCCAGGCAGTAGGCGGTCAGGCTCAGCACCTGGGCGGGCCGGCTCCCGTAGCGGTAGACGGTCACCCCCTTGCAGCCATGCTGATGGGCCATGGTGAAGATCCGCCGCACATCGTCGACCGTGGCATCCTCTGGCAGGTTGGCGGTCTTGCTCACCCCGTTGTCGGTGTGCCGCTGGAAGCCGGCCTGCACCCGCACGTGCCACTCGGGCTCGATGTCCAGTGCGGTGACGAACAGGCGCTGGACGTCTGGCGGTACCTGATGGAGGCCCTGCACCGATCCGCGCGCCGCGATCACCTCCATCAGCTCATCGCTGTAGAAGCCCCGCTGCTGCGCCACCTCCTTGAAGATGGGGTGGACCGCGGGCAGCTCCTCGCCCTCGAGGATGCGCCGCACGTAGGAGAGAGCGAAGATCGGCTCGATGCCGCTCGAGCAGTTGGCGATGAGCGAGATCGTCCCGGTCGGCGCTACGGTGGTCACCGTCGCGTTGCGAAGCGGTGGCCCACCCGGGCGGTCGTAGATGCTGCCGGCGAAGTTGGGGAAGACCCCTCGTCGCTCCGCCAGCTCCACCGAGGCCGCCGTGGCGCGCTCGTCCAGGAAGCGCATCACCTCCTCCGCCGTCTGCAGGGCCTGCGGGGAGTTGTACGGGATGCCCAACCAGATGAGCATGTCCGCGAAGCCCATCACCCCCAGCCCGATCTTGCGGTTGCCCAGGCAGATCCGCTCGATCTCGGGCAGGGGATAGGCGTTCACCTCGACCACGTTGTCCAGGAAGTGTACCGCCGTCCGGATGGTGCGCTCCAGCTTCGGATAGTCGATGGCATACTGACCGTTCCGCCGAGTGAGCATCTTCGCGAGGTCGATCGACCCAAGGCAGCAAGCTTCATAAGGCAAAAGCGGTTGCTCGCTGCATGGATTTGTCGCCTCGATCTCGCCTAGTCGCGGCGTCGGGTTGTCGCGGTTGATGCGATCGATGTAGATCACCCCTGGCTCGCCGTTCTCCCAGGCCATCTCCAGCAGCAATTCCCAGATCTCCCGGGCCCGGACGCGCCGAACGGTCTCGTTGGTGGTGGGGTGGATGAGATCGAAGGGCTCGTCGCGCTCCACCGCCCGCATAAAAGCATCGGTGGCGGCCACCGAGACGTTGAAGTTGGTGAGCCTGGTGCGATCGCGCTTGGCAGTGATGAACTGGAAGATGTCCGGGTGGTCTACCCTCAGGATCCCCATGTTCGCCCCACGGCGCAGGCTACCCCGCTTGATGACCTCGGTCATGGCGTCGAACAGCATCATGAACGAGACGGGACCCGAGGCCACACCGCGCGTGGTCATCACCACCTCACCCTCGGGTCGCAGGCGCGAGAACGAGAACCCCGTTCCCCCACCCGTTCGCTGGATGGAGGCCGCATTGCGGAGGGTCGTGAAGATGCTGTCGAGACTATCCTCAATCGGGAGGACGAAGCAGGCCATCAGTTGCCCGACAGGGGTGCCGGCGTTGGCCAGGGTGGGCGAGTTGGGCAGAAACTCCGTCCGCGCCATCATCTGGTAGAACTCGCGGGCGTTGGCCGCGACGTCGGCGTGGGGATCGGTGGCGAGGTCGCCCTTCGCCACTGCCTGGGCCACCCGCCAGAACATCCGCTCGGGCGTCTCGACGACGCGCCGTTGAGCATCCTTGCGAAGGTACCGTTGCTGGAGCACCCGCAAAGCGTTTGGCGATAGATGCGCTGTCGCCGTGGCCACAACCGCACCTCCTGAAGGGTCCTGCCCCCGGAAGGGTTCTTCAGCCCTCACCCCAACCCTCTCTCAGAGGGAGAGGGAGCCTCGAAATGCTGCAAAACTCGCGCCAGGAGCGGGGTACGCCCTCACCCCCTACCCCTCTCCTCACAAGGGTAGGTATCGCGGGGGGGTGCCCTGCGACTGAAGTCGCGGGCTACCGTTACGAAGTCGGCCTGCGCCGACTGGGTTAGCCCGCGAAGGCGGGCTTCG
>JACPQP010000499.1 GCA_016190465.1 Chloroflexota bacterium | reverse complement strand
CTGGCCCAGAAGCCGCCATCGGACGAGGTGCTCGGCGACTAAAGTCGCGAGCTACCTTGACGAAGTCGGCCTTCGCCGACTGGGTTAGCCCGCGCAGGCGGGCTTCGTAAAGGTAGCCGCGACTTCAGTCGCCAGGCCCGCCGTCGGCGTGGCGCGTGCGCCAGGTTATTTCGATAATCTTCATTAGTCGCAGGGGTCCACTGCGCTGGTAGTTGAGGCGGGAGTGAGGAGGAAGGGGATCGAATGGAGCTGAGACACTACTGGGATGTCATCGCCCGGCGCTGGTGGGCCGTCGTCGGGGTATTTCTGGTCGCGCTGGCGGCCAGCGTCGTGGGACTCACCATCGTCCCGCCGACGTCGATCTATCAAGCGACGATTCGCCTCTCGATCCACCCCAACCTGGAGCCCCGGGGCGGCATCTACTACATGTATGACGGCTACTACGCCTTCCTCGCCTCGGAGTACTTGAACGACGATCTGATCGAGGTCATCCGGTCCGGATCGTTCCTCCGGCTGATCCAGGAACAGGCACGTGGGGAAATCGGCCGGGCGCCCGGCGGCTCGGTAGATGCGAAGAAAGCGCACCGGGTCGTCACCCTCACCGCCAGCTCCTCGACCCCCGATGACGCGCTCCACCTGGTTCGTGCGGCCGGCACGGTCCTCGCGGACACTTCCGGGCCTGACGGTGGCGTCCTCGGACGATTGAGTGCGCGCAGTGCGAGCATCGTCGTCGTCGACCCGCCGACCCCGGCGGGCGGGGGCAGCCAGCGCGCGCTGGCGGACCTCGCGATGCGCGCCTTGCTCGGCGTCATTGCCGGTCTCGCCCTGGCGTTCCTGCTCGACTACCTCGACGACTCCTTGCGGTCGCCGGCCGAGGTCGAGGAAGTCCTCGGCGTGCCGGTGCTGGGGGCGATCCCCCGCGTCGGAGCAACGCGGCGGCGCACCCGGTCCGGAGAGACCTCCACCGATCGGCACCGGCATGAGGTATTGACAGTGGAGCCGCCAGATGCTACGCTTGCCGCTGGGTCAGGAGCCCCTGGCTAGCTAGCTCACCCGGGAGGAGAGGAACCTCCTGATGGCCGCTTCCACGGCGGTCCTTCTGCCGGTGCTGATCCTGTTCTTCTCGGCCCAGCGCTACTTCATGCAGGGCATCGTCACGACCGGGTTCGGCGGAAGGTAGGAGGAGACCACCTGGATCAGCGATGGAATGTGGTGGACGAGGTTGGTGTAGGAAGCGTTCGCCAGTGGGCAGTGGCACTCCTTGTTACGGATGCTTGTCCGCAGCTTCTCGGCCTCCTGGCTGAACCACACCTTCGCGAACTCGTAGTCGTGCTCGCGCAGGTTCCCCATCGACTCCGCCCGGATGCAGCAGCTCCACACGTGGCCATCGGGCGAGATCTGGCACGAGGCCCAGCCGGCGTAGCAGGGGATCACCTGCGTCTGCTCGACGAGGATGCGTTTGGCCAGCGCGTAATATCGCTTCCGAAAGGCGTGAGCGACCCCGCCCATACGCTGGAAGCCGTAGTCGCGCGTCTTCTGCTCCAGCACGTTGATCGCCTGGGCATACTCTTCGGCGCTGGGCGTGATGTCGCAGCCCATGGTCCCCAGTTCCACCCGCTGTTCGGCCATCTCGGTGATGAACGAGTCGGGCCGCAACGTGTGCACCAGGTCGCAGACCTCCCCGATGCGCTGGTAGTTGAAGCGGGAGATGACCGTGTGGACGCCGAGCGTGAAGTTCGGGTACTCGAGCTGGCGCAGGGACCGGTAGTTCTTCAGGAAGTGCTCGAAATTCCCCTTCACGCCGCGCAACCGGTCGTGCTCCTCGCCCACTCCGTCGAGCGAGAGGTTGAGGACGATCTGCGTGTCGGGACAGCGTCGCAGGATCTCCTCAACCCGCCCTGGAATGAGCCAGCTCAGCAAGCTGTTGGTCGGGATGTTGATAATTCCGGGGCGACAATAGTCGTAGGCTCGGTAGACGATCTCGACGATATCCTTGCGGAGAAATGGCTCGCCGCCGCTGAAGGTGAACCAGTAGGGCGCCGTCCCAAGCGAGGCGAAGATCCGGTCGTACTCGTCGACGGTGAGGTTCTTCGCCTTCTTCTGCCAGACGTTGCAGGTGAGGCAGCGCGAATTGCAGGTGTAGAGCAGGCTGATGGTGATGTTCGCGGGCAAGAGCTTGGGGTAGCCCGTCGACCGGAACGCCATCATCGCCGGCACCCGGCCGAGAAGCTGGGCGGTCGTGCCCATGGATCACTCCTTTGTACTCACACGGCGAGCGCCGTGGCGCCGGCCAGCGGCATCTCCAGTGCGGTGCAGACGACGCGACCGGGTGCATCCAGATCGACTTCGGCAAGCGGAAGCTGGCGGACCCGCTCGAGGAGACGGGAGTGCAACGCGGCGCTACCGGTCGCGGTCGTCGGCGCCACGACGACGATCAACCCCTCAGTCGGATGGCTACTCACCTGATCCATCGCCCGGACCTCATGGCGAATGGCCACGGCGATGCGTTGGAGCAGCGCCTCGGCGCGGCGGTGACCGACGTGGTTGACGATCACGGCGTAGTCGGCGATCTGAATCGTGTAGAGGGACTGCACGGTGGCTTGCGCTCGCGCGACGTGGCCGTGGGGGAGCACGCGCTTGGTCGTCTCCAGCACGCTCCAGACCCGGTGACTCCGTCGCCGCAGAAAGTCGTACGTCCCCAGCGACCGCGCAAGCGCCTCCAGCGCGATCGCTCCGGCCACGCGCGCCAGCTCCACCGGATGCGGCTCGACCTCGTGGACGAGGGCGCTGAGGAGCGGCCGGTAGCCGAGAGTGGCGGCTCGGTAGCCCTGTTGGGCGGCGACCTGAAGGTGGCCGGCGTGGATCCGTCGGCGCTGGGTCAGGAACTCGCCAATCGTCGCCGGCCCCCGGTTGTAGACGATGGCTTCCGGCACGTAGGCCAGGCGGAAGCCACGCTCGACGAGCGTCGCCTCGATGGAGAGCTCGTCGACGGAGGTTTCGCCGTCGATCCGCGGCAAGACGTTCCGAAAGGCGATCACCTCGCCGAGCTTCGGTGTGCGGGCGGCGATTCGATCGTGAAGCCGCCATTGAAGATGCACCGTGTACCCGACAAGCGACGACGCGTCGTTCATCGGCACGGGGCGCCCGCCGGTCATCCCGACCGCTGGATCGGCAAATGGCCGAACCAGCAACTCGATGGCGTTTGCCTCCGGCACCGTATCCGCCCCGACGAGGACGACAACCGGCTCGCGCGTCTCCCGGAGGAACAGGTTGATGGCTGACGCCTTCCCCTCGCGCTGTGGCTGGACGAGCACCCGAACACGGGGATCGCGCGCGGCGAACTCCTGGGCGCGCCGCACCGTGCCATCCGTGCACCCGCTGGCGACGACGGTGATCGCGGCGATATGGCACGTCGTCGTGCGCTGAGTGCCGAGCGCGGCGAACAGCGCGGCAATACTGGCCTCTTCGTTGTGCGCCATGACCCCGATCGCCACGTCGATGTTAGCCGCTTCGTTCACGGGCTCACCTCGACCGATGTCGTCAGCAATCAGCTATCAGTCGTCAGGAGCGCCAGACAGCCATCGGACAGCCTCTGATTGACGGCTGACTATTGATTACTGTTGGCTAGGATTTTAGGCGAGGCAAGTGAATGGGCCGTAAACACTATGGCGTCGTTTCTGTCACCTACGCGAAGCCAAGCGCGGCGTCGATCTCCTCCTGATAGCCACGGATCTCGCCGCTCAGGAGCTCCGCCATCTTCACCGACCGACCGATCCGGGCCGACTCGTAGGCCCCGTAGATCGCGGCGACGGCAGTCATCCCGTGGTAGCCATTCACTTCTGGTGAGCGACCGGCCAGGATCGCCGCGGCGAAGTCGTGCATCTCGATCGCCAGGTGCCCACCGTCGATGGCCGGGAAGGGCAACTGGTATTCGACCGCCCGTGGTCCGAACAGCCGCTCGGTGACCTCGTCGAGCTGAAAGCCCGGGAGCAGGGGAAGAATGTCCTTGCCCTTGAGCTCTTGCCCCGGCAACCGCACGATGACCGGCCGACCGTTGCGATCGCCCGGCGCGACCATCGTGCCCATTCGCCCGTGGACGGTGCGGTCAAAGTGATTCATCCCTCGTCCCGACGGGATGTAGGTGAACTGGACCATCGCACCACTCTTCATCCGATACAGCGCGATGACGGAATCCTCGCCGGTCGCCTCGACCGTCTCGGGCATTCGACGAAAGCGCTCGAGATAGGATTCGAGCTGCAACTCCGGCTGTGGCGCGCGCCGCCGAATCGGCTCGGCGATCAGGCCACAGCCGTAGATCTCATCGAACTCGCCGAGATAGTACTGGACGATGTCCGTGTAGTGGACTGCCATGTCCAGCCCGATCGCGCCCTTTTCTTTCAGGTGGCGCCAGGGGGTGATGATGATGCGATCGGTCCCGCCGAACGCGTTGTGGAACATCACGAACACCGGCCCCAGCAACCCGTGGTCGAGGATGCTGCGCGCCAGACGGTTGGGGATATCGCGGCGCAGGTTCTCCGCCGTCGCCAGGACGACGCTCCCCCTCTTCGCCGCGTCGATCATCGCCTGGCACGCCCGAATGGTGATGCCCAGCGGCTTCTCCACCAGTGCGTGCTTTCCCGCTTCCAGGCAGGGGATGGCCACCGCGTGATGGGTGCTCGGATCCGTCACCACGTCGACCGCGGCGACGTCCCGGTTCCCGATCACCTGGTCGAGATCGGTGAAGATCATCGGCTTGCGGCCGAACAGCCGCTCGACCTCGCGGGCGCCAAGCTGGGCGTTCTCCTCGCGGACATCGCAGACCGCGACGACCTCGACGTTGCTGATGCCGCTCTTCTCCAGCTCTTTGTATCCCAGGATGTGGCGCTGCCCCATGCCACCACACCCGACGACGCACAGCGGAATTCGCGCTCTGCCCACGGTACCTCTCCTCCATGTACATGATCCGGCACCGGGCGTGCTCCCCGCTCGCCGGTCCCAGCAACGTCAGATAACCGTCGGTCCTGGGCAGCGCTGTGAGCGCCGGATCATTCAGTATCCCAGGGATCCCAGATACCGCCGATTGTACCGACAGGCCTCGGCGGCGTCGGCATCGGCGTAGGACGAGAGCTCGCCCATCACCCAGCCGCGGTACTCGAGCTCGTCGAGCGTGCCCAGGATTCGGGCGAAGTCAAGACCCCGGGTGCCCTTGCCCATCTCCACGAATTTACCGCGAGCCCGGTCCTTCATATGGACGTAGGCAAGCCGGCGGCGATACTTCTTGAGCTGGTCGACGGCGTCCTCCTCCACCATCGCGGCGACTGACACGTCCACGCAGACTTGCAGGCGTGGCGCGTAAGCGAGCATGCGGTCCTGCTCCGCCTCGGTTTCGACAGTACAGAGGGGATGCGCGTGGTAGGCGACGGTGACGCCGAGCGGCGCCGCCCAGTCGATCAACTCCTCGCAGCAGACGGCCAACTGTCGGAACTCATCTTCGGTCGGCAGCCGCCGGTGCACACGCCGGCCACCGATCGTCGCGTAGATCGAACAGCCCAGCTCGGCCGCGTACTCGATCAGCCGGCGCTGCCGCTCCTGCTGCGCCTCACGGTCTTCGGCGATGCTGGTCGAGCCAAACGTGCAGACGGGCACCAGGCCGTGCTTATCGACGAGCCGGCGCAGCCGGCTGGGGGTGCCCAGCCAGTCCAACGAGACCCCGATGAACTCAACCCCCTCCCAGCCGGCCGCGGCGATGGTGCCGAGCACCTCGTCGAGGTTGGGGGTGCTGCCCCACGAGATAACCGAATAACCCAGACGAAACGGGAATGTCCCTGCCACGCGCGCTCCTCTCCGAGATATGTGGATCACCACAGGGTTGACCCACGAAGGGTCCGTCTGGACCCTTCGTGCCCCTGGCCGCCGCTCCTGACCTCGGTCCGACGCGGAGAGGGGGAGGGTGGGGTGGCGGCTGGGAGCTCTGACCGCTGAAAGCTGTCGGCCTACGCGAACTTGACGCAGACGTTCTTGACCTGGGTGTAGGCGGCAAGCGCCTCAAGGCCCTTCTCCCGGCCAAAACCCGACTTCTTGTAGCCGCCGAACGGCAACTCGACGCCGCCACCGGCGCCGTAGGTGTTGACGAACACCTGCCCGGCCTTGATCCGGCTGGCGAGGTACAGGGCCTTGTTGATGTCGCGTGTCCACACGCCGGCGACCAGGCCGAACTCGGACTGATTGGCGATCCGCGCGGCCTCCTCCAGGTCGTCGAACTCGATCACGGTCAGGACCGGTCCGAAGATCTCGTCCTGGGCCACCCGCATCTCGTTGCGAGCCTGGTCCAGAACCGTCGGCTGGATGAAGTAACCACGCCGGAGCTGCGGGTCGTCGGGTTGCGCGCCGCCGACCGCGACCCGCGCGCCCTCTCTCTTACCGATCTCGATGTATTCCAGCACGCGCTGAAGCTGCCCCCGAGAGATCATGGGACCCATGTCCGGATCTTCGATGCCCGGGCCGAGGCGCATCTGCTGCGCCCGTTGGCGCAGGCGATCGACGACCTCGTCGTGCGCCCTGCGCTCGACGAGCAGCCGCGAGCCCGCCGAGCACGTCTGACCGGCGTTCTGGAAGATCGCGTTGGCGACGGCGGGGACGGTGAGGTCCAGATCGGCATCGGCGAAGACGACGTTTGGCGACTTGCCGCCCAGCTCCATCTGGACCGGTATCACGTGACGTGCGGCCAGCTCCATGACGCGCTGGCCGGTGCTTACCGAGCCAGTGAAGGTGATCTGGTTGATCCCCGGATGGGTGACCAGATAGTCGCCCACCTCGGAGCCCCGGCCGGTCACCACATTGATGACGCCAGCCGGGAAGCCGGCGTCGATGGCCAGCTCGCCCAGCCGGACCGCCGTCAACGGCGCCTCGGACGAGGGCTTGACGACGCAGGTATTCCCGGCGGCGACGGCTGGCGCCACGCCGCGCGAGGTGATCTGGATCGGGTAGTTCCAGGGAACAATGTGGCCGGAAACCCCCAGGGGCTCGCGGATGGTGTAGTCGAGGAAACCGGGGCCGATGGGGATGGTGTTACCCATGATCTTGTCGGCCACACCCGCGTAGAACTCGAAGTACCGGGCCGCCACCTGCGCATCATTGCGCGCCTGCCGCAACGGCTTGCCGTTGTCCTGGCTCTCCAGGCGGGCCAGCTCCTCCGCGTTGGCCCGGATCAACTGGGCCAGCCGCAGCATCAGCCGGCCGCGTTCCGCGGGCGCGATCCCGCCCCACTCCTTCGAGTTGAACGCCCGGGTCGCCGCCTCGACCGCCCGATCGACATCGGCCGGGTTTGCCCGCGGCAACAGCGCCAGCACCTGATCGCTGGCCGGGTCGCGATCCTCGTACCTCTCTCCCGAGAGGCTCTCGACGCGCTGTCCGTCAATCACCATGGGGAATTGCATCGCGGTCGCTGCCATAACGTCCTCCTGTCTTGTGGCTTCGTCGCCCCGGTCCTGTCACCGACAAATGGTAATGCGGTGAGGCGGGCGTGTCAAACTCGCGGGACTCGCGGAGTCAGGGTACCTTATTCAAGCGGACTTGAATAGCCGCGACGCTTGTCAAAGTGTCGGGCGACATGCTTTAATAAGCGGTGGGCGACCAAATCACCGCACTGGGAAGGTCGATGGAGGCGAGAGTCACGCGGGCCGGCACATTCGTCCGGCAGCTCATGGGCTACACTGCATTCGTCCCGAAGCGCCTGCCGCCGGACCCGCCGGTGCAGATTGATGCTGAGCTGCTCGACCTGCTCTCACGCGCCGACCGGTCTCTCGGTCGGCTTGACGGCTCGACCGAAGTGCTGCCCAACCCGGACCTGTTCGTCGCGATGTTCGTCCGCCAGGAGGCAGTGCTCTCCTCCCAGATCGAGGGCACCCAGGCGTCGCTGGTTGACATCCTGGAGTACGAGGCCGACGCTGCCCGGCGGAACCTACCGGGCGATGTAGGCGAGGTGGTCAACTACGTCCGGGCGATGAACTACGGCCTCGCCTGCCTGAGCGACCTGCCGCTCTCCCTGCGCCTCATCCGGGAGATCCACGCCGAGCTACTGCGCGACGTCCGGGGCGCCGAACGCCGGCCCGGCGAGTTCCGTACCTCCCAGAACTGGATCGGCCCGGCCGGCGTGCCCCTGGAGCAGGCCATCTTCGTACCGCCACCTCCCCATGAAATGGAGCGGGCGCTCGGTGACCTCGAGTTGTTTCTCCACGACCCAGTCCCGCTGCCTGTGCTACTGAAGTGCGGTATGGTCCACGCTCAGTTCGAGACCATCCATCCGTTCCTCGACGGCAACGGCCGCGTGGGTCGCCTGCTCATCACCTTCCTGCTCGTCCAGCAGCGAGTCCTGCGCCGCCCCCTCCTGTATCTGTCGTACTACCTCAAGCGGCACCGCGACGAGTACTACGACCTCCTCCAAGCGCTACGGATCCGGGGTAGCTGGGAGGGCTGGCTCAAGTTCTTCCTCCGAGGCGTGGCTGAGGTGGCAAACGCGGCGACAGAGACGGCCCGGCGGATCCTCCGTCTGCGCGAGGACCACCGGGAGCTTATCCGCGAGCAGGTCCGTGGAGCGACTAACGCGCTCCACCTCCTTGAGCACCTGTACGAGCAGCCCATCGTCAGCATCGGTCGAGCCGCCGAGATGATCGGGGTCTCCTACCCAACCGCAAGCAGCCTCATCGGCCGACTCGTCGAGCGCAGCCTCCTCCAGGAGGTCACAGGCTCGGCCCGCAACCGGCTCTTCTCCTATCGGCAGTACCTCGACCTGTTCCAGTGGCAGCCGCAGGCCGAGGCCCAGGCCGGGAACATCCAGCCCGTGGCATACACCAGGAGCGAAGCACTGCGATGACGCTGGGCGATGTGCTGGCAACAGGTGGCGTGGTGAGAGATCACCATGCATCGGACGGAGCGTCGCGCTCGGTGAGCGCGAGAGGAGGATCGCACTTGACGAAACCGGCTGGCGAATCAGTTCCCAAGCTGATGCTGCCCACCTATGAGGCCATCGTCTCGCTGACAGACCCGTTCTGCAAGGAGTACCTGACGGAGGAGTACGCGGCGCTGTGCCGGAAGGCCGCCGCGGCGCTCTGCCGGAAGCGCCCATCGCCGCTGCTGAGCGGGAACCTCAACACCTGGGCTTGCGCGATCGTCTATGCCATCGGCAGCGTCAACTTCCTGTTTGACCGGTCGCAGACGCCCTCGATGAGCGCCGCCGACCTGGCGGCGGCGTTTGGGATTGCCAAGAGCACGGCCGGCAACAAGGCCAAGGCTGTCCGGGATGCGCTGGATATGGACTACTTCGACTGGCACTGGCTCCTGCCCAGCCGGCTGGCCGACTTCTCTGCCGTGTGGATGGTCGAGGTGAATGGGCTCATCGTCGACGTCCGCCAGATGCCCCGCGAGATCCAGCAGGAGGCGTTCCGCAAGGGGTACATCCCGTACCTGCCGTAGTAGTCGTCAGTCATCAGTGACCAGTCGTCAGTAGCGCCAGTCAGCCGCCCTCACCCCCTACCCCTCTCCCACTCACAGGGGTAGGTATCGTGGTGGGCAGCGACGAAGACTCGCGGTTGAGTGGGGGTTTGGACCACGAAAGGCGCGAAAGGAACGCGAAAGGCGCGAAAAGGGCGACACGGCGACGCGGGACCTCCCACAACGACACGAAGGGCACAACGGGGCTACGGGGCCACGGAGTTCACCACAAAGACACGAAGGACACAAAGGGCGCTGCCAGAGGAGCTACCTCTTCGTGTTCTTGGTGTCTTTGTCGTACACGGGGAGAGGGGCAAGGGGGTGAGGACATCTGACTGCTGATTCCTTCTGGCTACGTACCTGGCGCCCTCCGTTGGCCACCCGGTAGGCCCGCCGACGCCGACGACCGCTCGCGGGCCAGCGGCGCAGCCACGGCGGAGAGGCGAGCCGACTCCACCTCGATCAGGCGCTCGGCCGTCTCCTGGAGGTGATCGCTCATGGCCTGGCGCGCCGCGATGGGGTCCCCGGCCGCCACCGCCGCGTAGATCCGGCCGTGGTGCGCCAGGGCAGTCTCCGCGCCGCGTCGTGGCTCGCTGACCAGGATCCGCTCGATGAACCGCTGGAGCAGCGACCGGAGCGCGACCAGCATCTCCCGCAGGACGACGTTGCCGCCCATCGCGGCGACGGCCAGATGAAAGCCGAGGTCAGCCTCGAGGAAGCGGGCGCCGTCGTCGACCGTGGCGGCCATCGCCTCCAGGTGGCCGCGGAGCACGTCGAGCTGCTCGGGCGTGCGCCGGATCGCCGCCTGGGCGACCATCTCGCCCTCGATGACTCGCCGGGCCTCGCCCAGGTCGCGGATCTTGTCCCGGCTGAGCAGCATCCGCCAGGCGAACGGCTTGATCAACGGCTCGGTCGGCCGGGCGATGAAGGTGCCCCCGCCGGGACGGGCGTCGACGATGCCGAAGAGCGACAGCGCCCGGAGCGCCTCCCGGACCGAGGTCCGCCCGACCCCAAGGAGCTGCTGGAGCTCGCGCTCTGGCGGCAACGCATCGCCGGGCCGAAGCTCACCCGCCTCGATCATGGTGACGATCTGCTTGACGATCTCCTGCGAGACGGTCGTCCGCGCGACCGGACTGAAGCCCCGTCCGGTCGGCTCGTCAGGATCGTGGCCTTCTGGTCTGACCATCAGCTCAAGCGTCCCCTCGTCGTGAGTGTACGGCGAGATCGAGCCTGGCGTCAACGAAAGGTCACCTCTACCCTGGGCCTGCGCGTTCTCGACACCGTTCGCCGGTTCGGTTCTCCATCTCCGCGGCAGTAGACCGTGGCCTCGCCGGTCACCGGATTCACCTGGTGCTCCGGCGCCACGAAGTGCGTCTTGAGGGTGTCGTTCTCCTTGGCCCACCGGAGTGCCCCATTCCCATCGTACCCGAAGTCCCGCGTCGGACCGGCCCCGCTCACCTGCGTCAGCCAGTTCTCGATATTGTAGCCGTAGCTCCGCCCCTCGGCGCTGGTCACGCCCCGGATCATCTCGCACGCTCTCACGCTTGCTGGCCGCCAAGCCGTGGCAGTGATAGCCAACGTGGCGGCGACGGGCGGCATCCGCCATTGGCTCACCCGCAAGTCCGCAGCGCCCTGCCGGAGCTTTGCTTCAGCGCTTGAGACTCTCCAGCTCGATATCCAGTGCCACGTATGACACGTATGAGTAGAGCCCCACGCACAATGTCATGAATAGCCCGATGAAGGGACTGGGCCCCGAACGCAAGATCAGACCTCGCCAAATGATGCTCTGCACATGAGGGCAGTCACCGTGGCCGAGAAGATGGCAGGCGATTACCGAGCCGCTTCCTGCATTCGCGGGGTGATCGTGATATTCCCCCGCGAGCGCTCCAACTGAGTCGCGGTCATTTCGAGGGTGAAGCGCCTGCCGGAGCCAGGCCAGTCAATCAGGTAACGTACGTCACCGCGAAACTCCGTGATGCGAGTCTCCGCTCCAGGATCAAGATGCAGTGGCCGTGATCGATCATGCCCAGACAGGTAGACATTGGCCACCTCTGCTGTTTCATTGCGAAGAGCGATGATCTGAACAGAGTCGCATGGTACAAAGAAGCAAAGGACAGATCGTGGATTGCCTGACTGAATGATACTTAGAACTACAGCGAGAATCCCAAAGAGAAACGATATCGCCAGATAGGCCAAAGCAGCTCGTACAAGACAACCCCTCATCTGGATGAACACTATCTTGATACTCGGCGAAGTATCGCATTCCCGCTTCTGAAGTTGGCGTGGATCTCCATAGGATTGAGGTCGTGGAGGCCTATTCCGAATGCCTCTACACCTGTTGCCGCACTTCCCTCCACAAGTGCTGTGACCATGCTGTAGCCTGCTGCCAGAGGCACAGCCACTGCGGTGGACAAGGCATAGGCGGGCAAGTAAAGCGGACCAAGTGTACGTGCCTGCTCAACGTGCACGAACTCGTGTGCCTCCGCGCTGGGCTGGGCGCCGAGGCCATCCGGGAAAGCCTTGGGATCAGTGAAGATGTGCCGACCAATGGTCGTGGCATTGCCCGAAAACAGGTTGCCATCCGGATGGTAGATGACACCGTCCTCCCCCGGT
>JACPQP010000514.1 GCA_016190465.1 Chloroflexota bacterium | reverse complement strand
GTTCCGGAGTCGGTCAAGGATAGGCCAACGGTGACGCACGAGTACATCTTGATGCTGACACAGGCACGGTTCTACCAGTACTTTCCTGAGAAGGCGACCGAGAACGCCGTCTCGGACTGGAGCCTCAGCGGTGGCGAGCTAGGCAATGGACAGCGTAACCACCGGTCTGTCTGGCAGATGGGCACGAGCGTTGGCCACGGCAACCACGCTGCGGCATTCCCGCTGTCGCTCCCGTTGCGGTGCATTCGGGCGACAGCGAAGGCGGGGGATATCGTGTTCGACCCCTTCACCGGCTCGGGCACGACCCTGGTTGCGGCCAAGACGCTCGGGTGCAGATACTTCGGCTGTGACATCTCGCCCACTTACGTGGCCGAGGCGACTGAGCGGCTCATGCGCGTCGAGGACGAAGCGGATCTTCCAGCGGAGCCCACATACCAACAGGCGTACCTGTTTACCGCGCCATCCAAGCAAATGCTATGATGCCGTAGCAAAGGAGGGGTTGGATGGGACTGCCAGAGATCAAGGACTTGCTGGCCGAGGTGGCCGAGCTGGCCGAAACCCCGCGCAACCGTGAGCGGAGAGCCCGGTCGCGCCGTGGCGTCGGGAAGGGAGACCGCCCCCGCCGGCCGGGAGAGGTGGCCTACACCGTTTTCCTCGGCCCCTCCGTGTGGGCCCGCAAGTTCGGGTTCAGCCTCCGTGACTTTTACACGGATCCGGACGTCTACCTGGAGTACTCCCTCCGGATCAGCCTCTACCGGTACAAGGAGATCCAGGACGACGCGCCGCTCTCCACGCACCTCGGGTTCTTTCTCGGCGCCGGTTTCGACTCTGGCCTGTTTGGGGGTGAGCAGGTCTACTGCCACGACCAGGACCCCTGGGTGGACCGGCGTCCCGTCATTCGGGACCCCGGAGACCTCGAACGCCTGGCGATGCCAGACTTCGCCACCAGCGGGCTGATGCCCCTGGCTCACCGCTTCTACAATCGCCTCAAAGAATTGGCCGGAGATGCCTTTGAGGTGGGGATGCCCGAGATGAGCCGCGGTCCGTTCGGGCTGGCCTGGCACCTCCTGGGCTACGACGAGCTGATGGTCGCCCTGCTGGAACGACCGGAATTCGTCCACGGACTGTTGCGATTCCTGACCGAGGCCCGCAAATGCTACGAGACCCAGCGGGCGGAGTTCCTCGAGCGGCCGGTCGGACCGGGGACGCTCGGCAACGACGAGGTGAACGTGCCCTGCATCTCGCCGGGCCTCTACCAGGAGTTCGTGCTGCCCCTGGAGAAGGAGCTGGCCGAGTTCCACGGTGGGATCCGCTACTGGCACTGCTGCGGGAACATCGTGCCGCTGCTGCCGCTGATCCGGGACCTTCGGCCGCAGGTGCAGCACATCAGCCCTTTCAACGACTTCGCCACGGCGATCGAGCGGGCCGGCGACTCGGTGATGGAGGTCTGGATGCACCCGGCCGAGGATGTGGTGCTGGCCGACGAGGCGGAGATGGCCCGAGCGCTGCGCGCGAAGGTCGAGGCCTGCGAGGCCCGGCGCGTCCGGGGCTACACTGTCACGACGGGCCACATCCAGGTGATGCAGAGTCCCGAGCACTGTGTCGAGCAGGCTAGGACCTGGGTGAAGGTGGCTCGCCGGGTCGAAGAGGAGGTGGCCAGGTCCGTAGACCTCCTGAACTGACCGCGGAGAGGGCCTTGCGCTACCCGACCAGCGAGTAGCCGCCATCGGCGATGATCGTCTGCCCACAGATCCAGCGGGCCTCGGGCTGGCAGAGCAGGTAGACGACGTTGGCGATATCTTCGGGCCGCCCGACGCGGCCCCACGGTGTGCTTCCCTCAGCCCGGCCAACCAGCTCCGCGCGGTTCGGGAAGGGCTTCAACGCCTCGGTCTCGACGATGCCTCCCGAGACGGCGTTCACCGAGACGTTTCGGGGCGCCAGCTCGACGGCCAGATAGCGCGTCAGCGTTTCCAGGGTGGCCTTGGCCGCGCCTGGCCCGGCGTAGTGGGGGATGACCCGCGTCGAGCCAAGGCTACTGATGCTGACGATCGTTCCCGCGCGGCCCTCCATCAGCGGCACGGCCTCCTGGGCGCACAGGAGGAGCGCCCGTCCCATCACGTCGAGCGTCCGTTGCCAGTGTTTCGGCTCCAGCTCCATCGCCGGGCGAAGCACGCCCAGCGCGGCGTTGCTGACCAGGATGTCGAGCGCCCCGAATGCTGACCGGACCGCGGCGAACAGGTGCCGGACGCCATCGGGCTCGCCGACGTCGGCGCGGACGGTCGTGGCGCGCACCCCGAACGCGCGGAGCTCGGCAGCGGTCTCCTCGGCGGCAGCCCGGTGGCGCAGGTAGTTCACCACGATATCCGCGCCGTGTCGCGCCAGCTTCAGGCCGATGGCGCGGCCGATGCCCCGCGATCCGCCGGTGATCAGCGCGATCCGGCCATGGAGCGTCGGCGCGAGGATCGCGTGGGCCGCTCCAGCCTCTGGATCCGGGGTCTCCGTTCGCCCGGTCATCGCTCCATAGACCTCCCGTGTGCCGTTTTCCTATCGACGGGCCCGTTTTTCGGTGGGTATAACCCCGCCACGGCCCGCTCGTTGCGCCGTCTTCGGCCTGACGATCGTGCTGCACGGCGGTCCGGGGCGCGGGGCTGTCGTCGCCCCCTCACCCTCGCGTGTCGTCGTGGTGAGCCCCGTCGGCGAGCCGCTGGTAGAGCGCCTCGTAGCCGTCGACCATCTGGCTGACGCCAAAGCGTGTGGCGACGTGCTCGCGGCAGCGGTGTGGTGAGATGTGGTGCACCTGCCGGATCGCCTCGCAACACGCATCGAAGTCGTCGACGACGAACCCCGTCTCGCCGTGGTGGATCAGCTCCGGCGCGGCACCCCGCCGAAACGCGACGACTGGCGTGCCGCAGGCCATCGCCTCGGCCATCACCAGGCCGAACGGCTCGGGCCAGGTGATCGGGTGCACGAGGCAGCGCGCGCGAGAGAACAGCGAGCGCTTCTGCGAAGCATCGGCTTCTCCGACGTACCGGACGAGATCGCCGTCGATTCGCGGCTCGATCTCTCGCTCGTAATACTCCTGGTCGACCCGGTCGACCTTGCCAGCCAGAACCAGGCGCTGGCCAAGCACGCGGGCGACGTCGATGGCGATGTGGGTCCCCTTCTCGGGGCTGATCCGGCTGAGGAACAGAAGAAAGTCCTCTTTCTCGCCGCAGAAGGGGAAGCTCTCGACGTCGATGCCGTTGTAGACAACGCCGAGGTAGTTGCGGTCCGGCAGACCCTCCTTCGCCGCGCGACTGATCGTGTTGTAGTAGCCGGTGTATCGTTCCCAGATCACCTGGCTGTCGACGATCAGGGGACCGTGACAGGTGGTCAGCACCGGCCGTGGCGAGAACGCCGCGAAGAGCATCGCCGGCTCGCCGCAGTGGTTGTGGATGACGTCGAAATCGCTCGCTCGCACGAACGCCGAGGCGATGCTGGCCCACTCGTAGAACTGCGGATTGGCCAGGCCCGTGGACGTGCGCAAGCTGCGATCGACGACAGCGCAAAGAGTGGCGCGCGTCACCGAGTCACCCGAGGCAAACAGCGTTACCTCGTGGCCCCGATGCACCAGCTCGTCCGCGAGCAGACTCACCACGGCCTCGATGCCGCCATAGGCTGGCGGCGGGACCTGTTCCCAGAGGGGACACAGCACGGCGATACGCATCCCACCCTCCTTCGGCCTATCTGGGCGCCTCGCGCCTATCCGACAACCGGTATCCGCAGAAAAGGTGTCAGTAAACAGTCGATTGATCAGGTAGCTGGTCGCTTTGCGATCCCACTCGAGCCGTTGGGCAGGCGCGGGCGGTGGCCGGGCCTGGCCGGTCGGATGTAAGCCATCAACGTGGATGCAAAACGTGTGCCGCATCAGCAGCGAGACAGGCGGTGCGGCACGCAAGTTGCGACGTTCATCCCACTCGGCATCGGTGTTCCCCGGCCCCGACGGGGAGAGTGGGCGACAGGGAGACGGTTTGGACCACGAAAGGCACGAAACGAGCGAAAGACGCGAAAGGGGTCGCGGGGTTTACCACAAAGACACAAAGGGCACAAAGGGGCTTGCGACAGGGTCATCTCTTCGTGTCCTTGTGGTGAGCCTCGTATCCCCTCGCCGCGTTCCCCCGTCGCCGATACGCCCCGTCGCTCTGTGGGGACACCCCCAATCCCGCCCTGGTGGGCGTAGTGAGAGTGGCAGATGGGCGATCAGTATATTCCCCCCGAAGCCGGGCTGGGGAGCCCTGGTCCCCCCGCACACGGCTATCCGCCGGAACCGCGCTCGGAGCAGGAT
>JACPQP010000492.1 GCA_016190465.1 Chloroflexota bacterium | reverse complement strand
CCCCTTGCGAGGATTCGTTCTTTGGGACGAGCCAGATGCGCAGCCATCGATAACCCGCCCCCCACGCGTGGGGGGAAAACAACCCGCCCCAGCGCTTGACGGGGTCAGTGCTTCGGTGCATCCCCCCGGGTGTGGGGAAAATGACGGGGTCAGTGCTTCTTGGGCGTGGGGAACGTGTCGCGACGCCGTGCGAGCTCAGCCGCCCGCCGGTGCCCTTCGCACAGCACACACTCGACCTGACCGAGCTTCACGAATCCATGGCCGCATGTAGGACAACGCTCCACGGTGCACCCCCACGCGTGTGGGGAAAACGATTCCGCCCCCCACGCCCAGGCGCTCAGGTTGGTCTGCGGTCCGGTCCATCCCCACGCGTGTGCGCGAACCACCTGATCGCCGGACCAAATCCTACTCCTGCCACCCAGGCGTGTCAAGGGAGCATCAGGTGTCGGGTGTCAGGACCCGTCACCCAACACCCGACACCCGACCGCTAGACCCATCGACCGTGATCCACTGGCCGGTGGTGATACGCTCGGTGGCATTCGGCACGCCGACGACCGCCGGAATGCCGCATTCGCGAGCGACGACCGCACCGTGGGACATCGCGCCGCCCATCTCCATCACCAGCCCCCCGGCCGTCAGGAAGAGCGGTGTCCAGCCGGGGTCAGTCGAGGGCGCCACCAGGATCTCGCCTGGCTCCAACCGCGCGCCAACCGGGTCGAGGATCACCCGCGCCCGCGCGGTCACCACGCCCGCCGACGCGGGCGCCCCGCGCAGCGCAGCATCGGCCACGGCCGGAGCCGACACCGGTCCATCGGCGGCGGGTTCGGTGCCATCCGACAGGAGGACTCGGGGCACGTGCCGACGGTTGAGCTCGCATTGGTAGCCAGCCCGGCGCTCGTGGACCAGGGGGCGGAGATCGGCACCAGCAACGGCCGCTCGCGCCTCGGGTAATGTGACAAAGAAGATGTCGGCCGCCGAATCCAACCGCCCGGCTCGGGCCAGCTCTTCGCCCACTGGCCAGAGCAGAGCGCGGGCTCGAGCCATCAGCGCCACGAAGTAGAACTTGGGCGCCTCGCGTAAGCCGGCGAGCGCCCGGACCCGCCGAAGGCAGAATCGCACCAACTGGCCGCGGAGCCAGCCCTTCGCGTCGGCCCGCCGGGCGAGCTCGGTCACCATCGCCTCGGCCTCCTCGGCCCCCCGCCGGAACTGCGCGTCTGGCGCCAGCGCCGGCCTGTCGAGCTGGAGGTAATTGGCGAGCGCGCCCAGGATGTGGGTCGGGTCCTCCGCCCAGCGCGGCAGGCCAAGATCGATCTCGGCCACGCCGCGATGGCCGTAGGTCCGCAGGAAGGTGGCCAACCCCTGCTGGAGGGCTGGCGGAAGCACGCCGTGATGGTAGTCGGCGGCCAGTTGCGTGGGTGAAGTCTCATCGAGCGCTCGGGCGGCCGCCTCATCTTCCCGTACTCGCTGGGCCAGCACCCAGAGGGCCAGATCCATCTCGGTGGTCGGGTTGTGGGGGAGCCCCCGGAGCACCGTCTGGCGTTCGTCGGCAGTGGCGAGGCCGCGCAGCAATCGCCCGGCGAGAGCGTAGGAGCCCAGCCCCCCGATGGCGAGCGGAAGGAGCGCGAGACCCAGGCGGGGCATCCCGCGGCGGAACAGACGCTCGACCGCGGCCAGGCGCGCGGCGGCACCCGCGTCCGGCGGCACTTCGCCAAGCGAGAGCACCGCTTGGGCGATGCGCGTCGCCCGCTCTCGCGCTGCCGATGGACGCAGCAGCGCCCGAGCGATTCGGAGGGGGAGATGTGTCCGGGCTAGCACCATCAGCAAGGTGCGGGCAACTCCCCACCGGCGCGTCGGCGACGGGGCAAGGCGCGGATCGGCGACGAATTGGGTCAGGATTGTGGCCGTCCGCGTCTCCATATTCTGCGCCGCTCGCCCCAGGAGACGGCGGCCGATCGGGCTGCGCAGCACGGGAGTGAGATCGAGAAAGAGGCGCTGGGCCGCTTCGGCGATGACGCCGGGGCCGACCAGCGGGTCCCGGGGCGGCAGCCCGATGCCCGTGGCGAGCCCTGAGCCGATCAGCCGAAAGGTCTGGATGCCCATCGGCGTGAATGGCCGAAAGACGCCCTGGATGACGTTGATCGAGAAGTAGACCCGAAGGTCGTCGTCGGACGCCGGAGCGCTGGCGGGGAGCGGGAACAGCGTGGTGATCGGCCGGGCCTGGAGCAGCCAGAGCTGGCCCGCGGCGTCGATCGCCCATTCGAGATCCTGGGGCGCGCCATAGTGCGCCTCTACCCGCGCGCCGAGCGCCGCCAGCGCGCGGACCTGGGCATCGGTGAGGCAGGCCTGGCCACTCCGCTCATCCACTTCGACCCGCCGTGTGCCACCACCGGCCACGGCCTGAACGATCACCTGCTTGTCGCCCAGCCGCCGCTCGACGATCGTGCCCGTGGCCGGGTCGACGACGAAGTGATCGGGGTTGACCGCGCCAGACACGATCGCCTCGCCGAGGCCAGGGCTGGCGTCGATTACGGCCTGACGACGACGTCCGGTGAGCGGGTTGGCGGTGAAGAGGACACCGGCGACAGCGGCGTCGACCATGCACTGGATGACCACCGCCAGGCGAACCGTGCCGTGGTCGATGCCGTTGCGCGCGCGGTAGCTGACGACACGGTCGGTCCACAGCGAGGCCCAGCAGCGGCGGACCGCGTCGAGTACCGCCTCGGCGCCGACGACGTTGAGGTAGGTGTCCTGCTGGCCGGCAAAGCTCGCCTCCGGCAGATCCTCGGCGGTGGCCGAAGAGCGCACGGCGACCGCGACGGGCGCGCCCTGGGCCACGCCGAGCGCCTGGTAGCCCCCGGCGATCTCCTCGGCCACGGCGGCCGGAACCGGCGCCGCCAGCAGGGCGGCGCGCGCCTCCGCGGCCAGCTCCGCCAGCCGGGTGATGTCGTCCGGCGGAGTCGGTGCAAGCGCGGCCAGAGTGGGCCCGAGCCCGGCGTGCTCGGCGACGAGCGTGTAGGCCGCGGTGGTAACGCACAAGCCGGGCGGTACCGGCAGGCCAGCCCGCACCAGCTCGCCAAGGTTGGCCGCCTTCCCACCGGCGATGGCCAGCGACTTCCGGTCCAGGGCTGCGAGTGACTGT